>JABISU010000134.1 GCA_018700255.1 Flavobacteriales bacterium
ACAACATCTATATTGGGAACCCCAAGAAAACCATTAGCTACAGCACTTCCTGTGTCTCCACTCGTAGCGACAAGTATCGTTAGTCTGCTATTTGAAATTCGACTTAGCACCCTCGACATAAATCTAGCACCTACATCCTTAAATGCTGAAGTAGGGCCGTGAAAAAGCTCAAGAGAGAAGACACCACTCTCTATCTCGTGAAGTGGGATCGGAAAATTAAGAACATCTCTCAAAATTTCCAGAAGTTCATCTTTCGTGAGGCATCCTTCCGTATATGGCGTAAGCATCTCCGCTCCAATATCCCAAGAGTTTTTATCTTCAGTAGAAAGCCAAAACTCTTCAGGTAGTTCAGGGATACGATTCGGAAAGTACAACCCTTTATCAGGAGCTAGCCCCTCTACGACTGCTTCAGCAAAAGACCGTTTGATGTTCGAATCCGATAAACTACTAAACTGCATGAGCTCCTATATTTGATGCAGTGGTAACGTGAATGTTATAATCCACAGACTCAGTTGTCATGACCACTTCCAATGCCTTTGAGATTGCATTTGCTTTATCTTTAGAATTGGCTACCCAAAAACTTGAGGGTCCGCTTCCTGAGATGCCGCCAGTAAGAGCTCCAGCATTTTTCGCCGCCAGTTCGCATTTGTCATAAGCGGGCAGCTGTGACTTTCTGTATGGGCCCACAAGCAAATCCTTTAAAGAAGTCGAAAACCCCTCTAAATCGTTCGTATAACATGACTGAACAAATCGTCCCATCCACGCTGAAGCGTGAATCGCATCTTGCAACAACACTGTTGAAGGCAATACCTCTCTCGACTTAGCTGTTTCTATTACAACTTGAGGGTGAAGGACGACCAAATGAAGACCGTCAGGTACCGGCAATTTGCTAGAAACTCCATCAGGATCTATCAAGCACAATCCGCCGAAAAGAGCGGGTGCAATATTGTCAGCATGTCTAGAGCCACTGGCGATCTGTTCACCATCCAAAGCTGATTCAAGTCTTTCTATTTCAGACAAATCCCTATCTATCAATTTCGCCAACTCACACACCCCCACCACAGCTGCAACAGCACTTGCTGCACTAGAGCCTATACCGCTTCCAGGCATAATAGATTTGTATATCTCAATTTCAACTCCGAAGGGGCCACCTAATTTATGAAGTGCTGAAATAGCAGCCTTACCGGCAACATTTAGTTCAGCCTCACGAGGTAGATTACTGTCAGGTTCTAAAATAAGACGAACTCCATTTCCTTCAAATGTCCGAAGTATCATTCTTTCCGAAGGAGAATTTAGCGCAAGACCTAAGGTGTCAAATCCCACATTGAGATTTGCGACAGTGGCTGGGGCTATGACTTCTACTTGATTCACTTTACCTACTTTCTGCAAATCTCATAATATCAGCAAACACACCCATCGCAGTCACATCTGCTCCAGCACCTGCGCCTTGAACAACGAGTGGACGACTGGAATACCTATCTGTCGTTAACATCACTACATTGTCAGAACCCTCAAGGGAACAAAAAGGATGAGAGGCATCCAGTGGCTCCAACCCTACCTTCGCTTTCCCATTTTCAAACGTAGCAAAATATCTTAGTTTTTTACCCTGCGCTTCAGCATCTTGCAATTTTTTCTGCATTGTATTTTCTATAGAAGGTAGAGATTCAAGAAATTGAGAGACACTTCCTTTCATAAGTTCTTCCGGCAGAAAAGGGACATTTTCAACATCTGACATCTCGAGTTTAAACCCAGCTTCTCTGGCAAGTATTAAAATCTTTCTCTGGACATCTACCCCGCTTAGATCAATACGAGGATCAGGCTCTGTAAAGCCTGCTGCCATTGCCCCCTTTACAGAATCTTCAAAATTCATTTCAGAACTAAAGGCACTAAAAAGGAAGTTCAATGTCCCACTCAGTACCGCTTCAATTTTGTGGACTTTGTCTCCACTTAATACCAAATGATGAATCGTATCTATTACTGGTAATCCAGCTCCAACATTCGTTTCAAATCGATAGTCCGTAGAGTGCCTACTCGCTAACTCCCGAAGGCAACTATACCTCGCATAACTATCAGCGGCAGCAATTTTATTACTCGCAACGACACCTACACTATTGGTGAGAACTGATTCATAAAGTGCTGCTACATCTTCAGATGCTGTATTGTCAATAAAAGCAGAGTTTTCGAGATTCATGTCTTTAATCATCTCAACAAATCCTTCCAGGGTACTCTCTGTATCAGCATTCGCTAAAGCCCCCCTCCAATCGCTCAAGTCTATTCCCTTTGAATCGAAAATCATCTTCTTAGAATTCGCAAGACCAAATATTTGCAGGTCAATATTACGCTCTTTTAACAATTGGTCATGTTGATCTCGCACAAAATCAACAAGGGTTCCTCCAACATTTCCGACCCCTGTACAAAACAGATGTATTCTTCTAACATCTGACTCGAAGAATGTTCCGTGTAAAGCTCTTAGAGCTTTTGGCACATCAGAATCTGCCACAACAATAGAAATATTCCTTTCAGTAGATCCTTGTGCTATTGCGTGAATGTTAATTCCATTGCGTCCTAATGAATGAAAAGCTTTTCCACAAATCCCGGTATAACCATCCATTCCATCTCCGACTAACGCGAGGATGCTCACACCTTTTTGAGTTCGGAAGGGCTCAATCCTTCCCAACTCTAGATCTGATCCGAATTCCTCATTTAACGCTTTGAGAGCCACATTTAATTCATTCTCCTCAATTGCAACAGTAATACTATGCTCTGAAGACCCTTGAGTAATTAAGACCACATTCACACCAGAGAAAGAAAGAGCAATAAATAATCTGCGAGAAAAACCAGGCACCCCCACCATACCTCCTCCTGATAAAGTTAACAAAGACATACCTCCTATAGAAGATATTCCTCTAACTGGACCAGATAAAGTAGGATTAGAACATATTCTAGTTCCATTGCCATCTTCCTCAAAAGTACTACGTACAATGAGTGGAATACCAGCGGACATAAGAGGAGAAATCGAAGGAGGATAGATAATCTTTGCTCCGAAATGACATAGTTCCATTGCCTCTGCATAACTCATCTCATCGATAATTCTAGCAGTAGGTACTTGTCCCGGATCCGCGGTCAATATGCCGATAACATCCGTTGATTTTTCAAGGTGATCCGCATCGACTGCAATTGCCATAAGAGCAGCTGTGTAATCAGATCCTCCACGACCTAACGTTGTTGTTGAACCATCTGGAGCCATGCCTATGAAACCTTCCATTGCTAAAATTTCCCAACCGGACTCAGATTCAATTGCGAGGCCATCTAAAATTGCTTTCTTTGTCTTCTCTGGTATGACGTGAGCTGCTCCGTGATTCGCGTCCGTTTTAATCCATGACCTAGCATCAACTCTACGTACAGACAAACCACATCTTCGAAGATGTGACACTACAAGTGGTATAGAAAGTCGTTCTCCGAAAGCAATTAATTCATCTCTTGACCTGTCACTTAATTCTCGCAACAAATAAATACCATAACACAATTCCTCAAGCTCATCTAAAAGTCCTTTAATTTCCAACTCTACTTCGGAGACATCTTTTGATGCAGCAAGCTCAATTAAAGTGTTTTGGTGACGTTCTCTTAAGACTTGGCATACAGCCTTATACTCAGTATTACCATCACAAGCCAACTTACCTAACAAAATCAATTCATTCGTCATCCCGCCCATTGCGGAGAGCACAAGAATTTTTTTATTTTTACGGCGAGAAAGTAGAATTTTGCCTACTCTATGAATAGTAGATGAATTCATCAATGAACTACCACCGAATTTGATTACTTCCATTAAAAATACGTTTAAGAATTAATCGCCAGGTGCGAACTTAGAAATAACATCCATGCTGACGCCTGTATTAGAGAACCCTCCATCGTGGAACAAGTTCTGCATAGTTACATAGCGAGTTAAATCACTGAACATAGTAATGCAGTAATCAGCACAAGCTAAAGCATCAGCATTGCCAAGAGGAGACATGGATTCAGAGTAAGCGATGAATTCATCGAATCCTTTTACACCTGAACCAGCAGTAGTAATTGTAGGAGATTGAGAAATCGTGTTAACTCTTACTTTATTCGCAACTCCGTAGTGATATCCGAAACTTCTGGTTATACTCTCAAGGAGAGATTTTGCGTCAGCCATATCGCCGTAATCAGGGAAAGTTCTTTGGGCTGCTATATATGTAAGAGCTACTACAGAACCCCAATCATTGAGTGCATCGAGTTTCTTTGCAATCGCAAGCGTCTTGTGAAGAGAAATAGCACTTACGTCAAGAGTCGTTTGTAAAAATTTATAGTTTAAGTCTGTGTAGTGGCGGCCTTTGCGAACGTTAGGGCTCATCCCTATGCTATGTAAAACGAAGTCGATTTTCCCACCGAAATGTTCCATTGATCCTTCGAATAATTTCTGAATATCTTCTTCACTTGTAGCGTCTGCGGGTATTACAGGGCAGTTGTTACATTTTGTAGCGAGTTCATTAATTGTCCCCATGCGCATAGCAATAGGAGCATTAGTTAGCACAATTTCTGCTCCCTGAGCAACAGCTTGTTCAGCCACTTTCCATGCGATAGACATATCGTTCAACGCACCGAAAATTATTCCTTTTTTCCCTTTCAATAAATCTTGAGCCATTTTATGTAATACTTAATTTAAAAATTAAAGTTAGTCTTTCGATTCACACTTTTAACGCAAATGAAAATCAGAATATTCACATTCACGAGTTTGGAAACATTTTCCCTGGATTCATTATCCCCTTGGGATCAAATCCGTTTTTAATCATCTTTAAAACAGACAACTCGTCCGGGGAAAAAGCTATGTCCATAAAGTCCTTTTGG
>JABISU010000299.1 GCA_018700255.1 Flavobacteriales bacterium
ATCAAGCAAAAGCTGAAACGTGGCCAGCAGCAATACGCGAGTCAAAAGAACGGGAGATACAAGGTCTAGACCAAGGTCTTCAAGAATTTGGTGCTACTGTTCAAGCTGAGCTTTCGGGCTTAGAAGAATCTTTGCTTTCTCCAATGATAGCACGCGTACGCGCAGCAATCGAAGCAGTGGGGTCTGAGCATGGATTTACTTACATTTTTGACTCTAGCATGGGAGCAACTCTATACAATGGAGGAGAGGATGTAACAGATTTAGTTCGCACTAAACTGGGCATGTGATAGAAAGACGACCCATAGGAATTTTCGATTCAGGCATTGGTGGCCTTACAGTTGCCCGTGCTATTAACGATCTACTTCCTAATGAGTCTCTTCTGTATTTTGGAGATACTGCCCATTTACCATATGGAGAAAAGTCTCCAGAGTTAATAAGGCGCTACTCTTCACGTATTACGCAACATTTAGTTGAGAGTGGATGCAAAGCAATTGTTGTTGCATGCAACTCAGCTTCAAGTAACGCTATTGAAGCTATCGTTAAGGCTGCAGGTCCAAATATGCCAGTAATCGATATGGTTACACCTGTTATAAGGTCAATATCAGCTGAAGATGGTTGTCAAAGTGTGGGGCTAATTGGCACCAGAGCTACTATTGCATCGGGACTTTATGGCGAAACGATGAATCAGCTAAATTCAAATATTACTTTAGTTTCACGAGCTACTCCACTTCTTGCCTCTGCAATTGAAGAGGGATTCTTTAACGATAGCATTCCGGGGGCAGTTTTAGAGGCATACTTTGCTGATGACAGCTTCAAGAATATCGATTCTATGATCTTAGGTTGCACCCACTATCCTTTAGTCAGGGAAAATGTTCAAGCTTTATTACCGAAGGGAGTTAACGTAATAGATTCTCCTAAGATTATTGCCCAAGAGTTAAAAAGAGTGCTCACAGAAAATGCTTACCCCTATACTCCAGAGCATAAGTTTCAAGTATCTGATCTAACTGAGAACTTTATATTTAGCGCCCACTATTTCTTTGGGTCCGATATAAATTTAGAGGAGGTGAGTTTCAGTTAAGACAAACTGAGTCAAACCTCACTTCCACGAAACCAGTCAGCGTATTCAACGTATCTATCGGCGGTAGCGCTTAGGTGATCTGCCAAATCAGCTCGAACTTCTCCTCTTTGTTTTGCGGGGACTCCAGCGTAAAGCATGCCGGGTGGAATTTGGGTTCCCTCTAAAACAACAGCACCAGCGGCTACAACAGCACCAGCTCCCACCACCACGTTATCCATGACAACTGAACTCATCCCAATTAAAGCTCCTTCACAGATGTGAGCGCCATGGACGATGGCGTTGTGACCTATGCTAACTCTGTCTTCTAAAACGGTGAACGATTTCCCAAAAGTTGCATGAATCACAGCACCATCTTGGATATTTACCCTACTGCCTATTTTAATTGATGCTACGTCTCCTCTGATGACCGCTCCGAACCAAACAGTACTCTCTTCCCCCAGAGTAACTTCGCCTACAACAGTACAATTAGGCGCAAGCCATACAGAGTCTGAAATCTGAGGTGATTTTCCTCTTGCGGAAAGAATAACGGGATTTTGTTTTTGCATAATGCAAATTTAACTCACCGTGGGTTCATCCAAGATTGTCTGTCAAATAACCTACTGGCCCCAGCTTCTGCGATATGCTCAACTTCTATCACCGGGCTATCATCAATTAGCGCAGCCGTCATGGCTACGTCGTGTACGTGGTACATTCCTCGATGAGACAGTTTAAGGACGCTTCTACAAGAGTTGAGTAATTCTGAGGCTTCTTCGCTTAAAGGAGGTCCACTAACAAATTTTTTTTCACCTGCATTATTATCTACCCACTTTTTTACTCTAGCTACTACGCTTTGTGCCTCTGTCCATGAAATATTCTTAATACCATTTTCTATGCTATTGTTCATTTCATGCCCAAGTTCTAAGTGTATTGCTATTCTATCTGCGATAGGGCCTGAGATTTTTCGGCGATATCTTCTAATTTCGCTAGATTGACAATCGCAAGAAGCGTTGTCACCGTTTCCCCTTCCACAAGGGCAAGGATTCATTGCCGCTATTAATAAGGAAGATGCAGGCAGTGTTGTCGATCCTGCTGCCCGTGCTAATGAAATCATTCCTGATTCTAATGGCGCTCGACATGCTTCGAGAGTTCCTCGACTAAATTCCGCAAATTCATCTAAAAACAAGACTCCATTATGTGCAAGACTCCAAGCACCAGGGATTGCTCCTCTACCCTTTAAATTGCTCCAAGATCCAATCAGACCATTCATGTTTGTAGATGTATGAGGGGATAACCACGGAGGTCTATTTATGCCACTCTTTAAGAACAATCCAGCAGCAGAATGAATTGATTTACACTGAGAAAACTCTTCGTCTGAAAGATCGGGAAGTAGCCCATGTATACATTTTGCTAAAACAGTTTTACCTGTTCCTGGTGGCCCTTGCATAATAACATCATGACTTCCAGCTGCTGCTATGACAGCCATCCTTTTTGCTGTTTGTTCGCCTTCAAGATTATCGAATGTTATTGCTTCTAAGGATGGAGAAATGTTGCTAATGGATTTAAAAGCACTTTCGATTAAACGGGGTGTTATCTTTGTTTTATTAGGAAATTTTAAATATGCGATGACTTCACTTAGGTGATTGAAAGGTTGGAGTGGAAGTGGTGAATCCGAGCTGTCAAATTTAGATGGGGCAAGTAGGGTTTTGATATTTTGCACGTCGGAAAGCTCAGATGAAAACGTTTCACAATTACCAAAAATTGAAGTTGCCCATGGCCTAAGAGTACCGTCTAGCCCCATCTCGCCAGCCGCAGCGATTTGCTTTAGAGAAGAAGAAGGTATAATGCCAGAAGAGGCAAGAACAGCTAATGCTATAGGTAAGTCAAAAGCTGTTGAGGTCCTTGAAAGGTCTGCCGGGGCAAGGTTGACTGTAATAGCCTTGCCTGGCCAACGATGGCCACACGCCATAAGCGCTGACCTTATCCTTGTAGCGGAAGCTCTAGCGGCGCGATTACTTATTCCAGAAATACGGAATAAAATCCCTCTTTCTAATCTTAATTCAACACGCACAAAAGAAGGGGCGCCGGGGGAGCCGGCAAACCCAAAAGTCGAGACGATCATATCTATGGACTTAAGAGAACGAGATGAACGATCTCTCTATGGAGTCGATCATAGCGTGGATGCATTTGATGTGCATCTCTTGAACACGGTCAGAATATCCATCCCACGGGATTCGGATTTCATAATCGCTTAATGATGCTAGTTCACCTCCGTCACCTCCTGTTAGGGCGAGAACTTTCATCCCTTTAGATTTAGCTGCATGAGCAGCTTCGAGAACGTTAGAACTATTACCACTTGTAGAGATAGCGAGTAAAACATCCCCTTGGCAACCTAGAGCTTCTACTCCACGGGAGAATATCTTATCGAAACCGTAGTCGTTAGCTACACAT
>JABISU010000029.1 GCA_018700255.1 Flavobacteriales bacterium
GGTGAGATTACGCAGTCTCATGTAAGAAGCATCGTAAATAAACAAACTTGTATTCCACCAAGGGAAACCCGATGGTAAGCTGTATGTCGTCTCGTCTAACGTAAGTCTAGGATAAGTGGCTTCATCACCTGGTTGTTGCCATCTGTCGAAAAGCTCAGTTCTCATATTCCAATCACTCACGACACCGAGTTGGCGTTTGGCTGAAGAATCAAAGATCTTAGCTCCCACTGAGAAAGAAATAAGAGCTGTTAAATCCCAATTTCCATAAGTAAAGGAGTTAGTCATACCACCTATAAAGTCAGGTAGGCCGTCACCCACGTACTTCCGGATATCGTTCGAATACTCGAAAGTTTCATTTCCTTCAAGGTCGATATAAACGGGTAGACCAGTTTCAGTATCAATATGGCTGTGCTCGACTAAGTAGAAAGATCCTATTGGGCGACCTACAATTACTCTTGAATCGTTAGAACCTCCAGAAATTGCATCTGGAGTATACTCACCTATATCAATAAGTTCGTTGTAGTTCTTAGACACGTTCAGTTCGGTAACCCAGCCCAGTCTTCCTGTGGTGTTATAGCTTTTTATGCTCAGCTCAACACCTCTATTCATGACTGTTCCAACGTTATCCCAATAGTTTGTGAATCCTGTAGAAGCTGGAACACTAACGTTCATAAGCACATCCGTTGACCATTTGTGGTAAGCCCCTACTTCCAACACCAATCTATCCTGAAGCAGCCCTATTTCCACTGAGCCATCAATAGTTCTTGTGGACTCCCATTTAAGGTCAGGGTTCGCGGGCTGGATGGGGTATAGGATGCTGTCTCCTGAGTACGTTATTCCATTGTTTGTTGGGCTATATGTCCCAAACCTTGCGTAGTCTGGAATGTTAGCAGCCCCTGTTTTACCTACGCTAGATCTCACTTTTAAAAAGCTGATATTTTTAGAATTAAACCAGTTTTCATCGCTAATCACCCATCCTGCAGAAACAGCAGGGAAGAATCCATATCTGCTGTTACGCCCAAATCTCGATGAGCCATCTACCCTCATAGTAGCTTGAAAAAAGTATCTATCCTCTAGTGAATAGTTTATTCTGCTGAAGTAAGATAAAAAACTGTGTTGAGTAGGCAAGTTCACTCTTCTATCCGCTGTGTCGAGTAATGATTGTAATGAATCGCTTGAATAAACAGGTGAAGGTGAGTTGGGGAAATAATAGTCCCAAGAAAAGTTGTCAGCTCTTTGGTATTCAGACCCTACAAGAAATGTAAGCGCCTGGGTATCGTCTATTTCGTAACGATAATCAGCTGTAACTCCTACGTTCCAATTCAGAATAGTGTTGCTGTACAGGTTTCCTTGGTCTAAGTAGTTGTTGAAAGCCTCAGGCTCCCACATGTCTTCCTCCACGAGCATTCTATCGAACCCGCCAGTGAATTTTACATGAAGATCTTGAACAGGGGTGAGGATTAACTGTGCATTTGTAAATGTTCTGTTTTCAGTCGATCTCCATTTTTTCATCTCTCTCTCGGCGACCATATTCCAGTTAGTATTCCATTGATAGAAATCTCCAGATTCGTAACTCACTCCATTTACAAGAGTGTCGTTTTCATAACGAACTGGCATGTATGGAAGGGCTTGGGACATAGCGCGACCTAACCCACCGCTCCAGGCCATACTTACCCTTTGGTTTCTACCCTCAGACATAGAACCTGAGAAAAGTAATTTTGCCCAAGGCGAAATATCCACATCTAGGTTAATCCGCCCGCTTATTCTTGTGTAGCTGTTTCCCAGCATGTAGCTCTCGTTATCATCGTATGCGAATCCGGAGTACATACTCCACTTATCGCCACCAGTGCGAGCGCCGAAGCTATGCGAATTCTTCATTCCAGTTCCTATGGTCTCGTCAACCCAGTCTGTATTTGTCTCAACAGCTCTGAGGTAAGCAGCCTTTCTAGTTTCGGGGCTGTCAGTAGATGAACTCATGTGAGGAAGCCAAACATACCCCGTTCCTCCATCGTTTTCCCAAGCTTCCTGTCTGATAGTTAGGTACTCCTCGGTATTCATCATGTTGGGCTTCGAGGCGACCTTCGAGAATCCAAGTCGAGAACTGTATTCAAACGAGGTTTTGCTTGTTCCTCTCTTCGTTGTTATTAAGATTACTCCATTCGCTCCTCTGGAGCCATAAATACCTGTTGCAGCCGCGTCCTTAAGGATTTCGATAGATGCAATATCGTTGGGATTGATGCTTGCAAGTGGGTTGTTGTTAAATCCTCCTCCATAGCCGGCACGCCTGTTTAAGAAGTACTCTTGAGTGATGGGAATTCCATCTACAACGACTAGCGGGTCTCCAGACCCAGAGATTGAGGCCACGCCACGAATTCTAATTAGAGATCCGGCTCCGGCGGCTCCTGAGCTTTGACTTACCTGTACTCCTGCTGCTTGACCTTGCAGGGCTGCCTCGAAAGAGGGTGTTTGTACTGCTGTTATCTTCTTCGCGTCAATTTTCGCAATTGACCCAGTAACCTCTTTCCTGCGCTGGACACCGTATCCCACAACGACAACATCGTTAATCATTACTGCATCCTCTTTCAGTCTGGCGTTTAAATTATTTTCACCATTAGTTATCTCTATTTCTATTATTTTCTTCAGGTAGCCTATAAAACTAAATTCTATAGAGTGCATGCCTAAAGAAAGCGCTTTTATTTCATAGTGACCGTTGTAATCACAAAAGACTCCAATTGATCCATCTACGATTACTGTTGAAGAGGGGAGTGGCGTTCCATTTATATCGTAAACAAAACCAGATAGGGTTTGGGCTTTAGCTGTTATAGATAACAGGACAATTGCAGCAAAAACAGTAATAATATTCTTCATTGTTTTTGAATAGTTGAAGTGAAATGTAAGATGTTGGAATAGCATTTAGCTTGTACTCTGATGCTGTAAATACCAGGTGACATACTGTCAATGTTAATTTGAATATTTTTAGTTGGGCTCGTACCAGAGATTACTGATTTACCTAGTGAGTCGTATACCTCATATGAAATATCCTCCATTATTCCCCCATAAATCCCGTCTGGAATAGCTACAGCAAATGAACCTGTACAGGGATTAGGGTAGGAGAGAATGAATGATGAATTATTCACTGATTCAGATGAAATTTCCTCAACTGAAGATGGGTTGAATATATCAGGAGTAGGGAGTTGGGCGTCTATATATACGTGATATTCTCCTGGCTCAAAAGCATATGATTCTGCCGTGTTGGTAATCTCGAGTTCTTCTCCCGTCATATAGTCATACCATGTTCCCTCGTGATGGAAGTCGCACACCATATTGATAGAATTTACATGAAAATTTCCGACTACAACGATATTCATGTCTATCGAGTTTAAGTGTAGCCTTTTACCCATACCGCCTGTATCAAAATCAAAGTTTGTGGTAGTGAATACCTCTGGGTAGTCTTTTTTTATATTGTTCAGGGCTGAGAAAATATCGTAAAGCCTATGTCGCTGAGGGTCCTCATAGTAATCCCAGCGTACGGGCTTGGCCTCTATACGACAAGACTCATCGACGGTAACACCATCAGAGCAGGTGTTGATGCTGTAATCGTACCCCAACTCCTGAAACTGCCAAAGATGCTTAGGCCCTGGAAGTAAAATATGAAAACAAGCCGTTAGTTCCACTCTGCGTAGTGCCGTTCCAAAATTCTCAATTTCATACTCGCCAGAGTTATTACCCCAGTTGAGGTTGTTGTACATAAGTCTCTCTTCGTCGTGACTTTCCATATACGTAACGGCATGGGGCTCGTTATAGCCATGTGACTGATAATTCGCATAATTCAGATTCGAAGAATATCCCATTGCCGCCTCCGAGTAGTCATGATGAGTATTTGCCCAAAGCATGAACCCTTCATTCGCCAGTAACTGCTCTTCATTGTAGTCACACCAGTGTTCGAGTATCATATATACCCCTTCATCTTGAGTCCAAACGTGCTCACCATACTCCTGAATAATGGCAACTCTGCCCGCGTCGTATGAAGCACCACCGCCCTGGGTTTGGACTAAGCCTTGAGTAAAATCCCAACGAAACCCATCAATATGGTAATTCTGAGTCCAGTGATCTAAAGTTCTCTTGACGAAACTCTTCGTTGCATTGGTGTTGTGATTCCAATCGTAGAACCAGTTCATAGAGTGAGGTGCTTCGACATTAAACCAGGGATTAGTCGGCGAAACCACCCAGTCATCCCAGTACATCGTAATGAATGGGTTGGGTTGATCCGAATGGTTAAATACGAGATCAAGTATTACCGCTATCCCCCTTTCATGGCATGCATCTACAAGCGATTTCAAATCATCACGAGTCCCGTAGGCTTTGTCTGGAGCGAAGTAAAAGGTAGTGTTGTAGCCCCAACTATCGTTCCCGTTAAATTCCATTACAGGCATAAGTTCTATTGCACTGACCCCCAAATTTTCTATATAATCTAATGAGTCCTCTATCATTTTATAAGTCCTCTGCTCAGAGAAGTCCCTCACTAGAATTTCATAAATCACGAGGTTTTCCTGCTGCGGCCTATCAAAACTCATATCAGTCCAAACGTACTCATCTTCCCCAGTCACAAAAACACTCACCGGGTCACTCGAAGTAAACTCTTCAGGATAAGGAATCATGTCAGGGTAAGTACTCTCCGGAATCCATGGGTCATTCCATTTATCTAATTGAATCTCTGCGTAGGCATCTGCGACCCTGATATCGTCTGGCATAATGTGGTATTGAAATCTATACGATTGCCCAACCTCGAGACCAGTTAGTTCTATCCAATAGCGTTGGTAATCAGGCGTGCGAGTCATTATCGCTCCAGAAGTCATCTGCCAATCATTGAAATCTCCAATAGCAAAAAGAAATTCTTTATAAGGTGCAAAAACTTGTAGTATAACAGTGTTGTCATCGACGTAGTTAATACCGTCTTGTGTTCCTGTGGGAGCCCAAGCAATATTAGGTGCATCAGGCATTGCTGTAATAATGATAGTTTTTTCACTTTCATCATCTGTCGCAGAAATCCCGCTTATTGTGAGTTCGTAATCTCCAGGGGAGTCAAGAGTGAAAATATACTCAAGCGAAAGTCCGTCATTATTTGCAACTTCCACTCCGTTTACACTCAGCGTTAGTTCTCCTAAAGAAGAGCTAATTGCTTGAACCTCTACCTGATCTCCTGCCGCCATGATGTTAAAATCAAGAGGAGGGCTTAAAAAGTCAACCTCGTACTCTCCGTTACTCACAGCAATGTATATATCACTCTCGTCAGCATTCTTGCCAACCACTGTGCCTAGGGCGTCTCTGAAGACGAAAGCTAGTTGTTCTATTTCTTCTCCTTCCTCAATTCCGTAATACTCTGCTAAAGTCAGCCCGTCGAAATTAAAGGAGTGTACTGTACTGCTGGCTTCTAATGGTAGTAAGACGTTTCCCACATTTGCTTCACTTAGGTTGTTAGGCGAAGTTGAGGGCCATGGGTTATGAACGTGGTACCAGTTAGAGGGCGAAGAACTCTGAGAGGTTATGACTCCGGTGTGAGCGTATACGTATGGGCATCCTGGGCAGGGTTCTGTCAGGTCTACTAACGCTCCATTGCCCTCTGTAACGTCGTAGTATAATATCACTAAGTCGTCAGCTGTAGGAAATGCTGGTTCTGTCCAAACAACCTGCGCACCATCCATCCCGCAAATCGCAAAACCTATAAGAGAAAGTAAATACTTCATTTAGTTTACTGCTTCAGGGTTGAATGTAAATAGTTGAGCAGGCTTATGTAAAACCCCAATTTGTTTTTCGTCTAGTGGAACTACGTGATCCATACGTTTGACGTTCTTACGGAAATTTCGTTTGTCGAGTTTTTTATCGAGAACTAGTTCGTGTAAGTGCTGAAGTTGGCTTAGAGTGAATTTCTTAGGAAGAAGCTCGAATCCGATATGGTGTGGCTCGATATGTTCACGAAGTGTTGTTACTGCGTATCTAAAGATTTCATTGTGATCGAAAGCGAGTCCGGGAACTTTATCTACGTCTACCCATTGAATACTACCAGCAAAAGAAGATGCTTCGGGATAATATTCGTGAAGAGAAACTAGCGCGTAGTAAGCTACAGTTATTATCCTTTTATTAGGAAATTCTCGAAAAGTTTTAAGCCATTTCTTGTCCTTTTCTCCACGAACTCTGTCTGGATCTCCGAAAGAGTGGTACTGTTTAAGGAAAATTCCTTCGATGCTTGTGAGTTCTAGCAAGACTCGAGCGGCGCATTCGCTAAGAGTTTCTTCGGCTTGAACAAGATCACCAGGCAAAGCCATCTGAAGTTCGCTTTCTGTAAGAGGCCCCCCATCCTGGGTTTTTTGTTGTATTAGTAGAACTTTTATAGAATCTCCATTATAGCCGAAAACAACACAGTCTACACTTACTCCTAATTGTGAATTTGAATTCATACTCGAAATATACATGTCAAAGTGTCATTTATACACTATGGATGGTGCCTAATCAATTTTATTATTTCTTCATTTTTCAAATTTTCTTATTATGAATATTTTCATGTTCTAATCAAGCAATTCTGATTCATCCTTAGTGTATTTATGACAATAAGTGTGAATTTTTGCTATTTCTTGTAAAGAATGTGCTAAATTTCGCATGCTAAATACTCATAAAGATTAAGAAAGTGAAAAAAATTGCGGTATTAACTTCAGGCGGAGACGCTCCAGGAATGAACGCCGCTATACGTGCAGTAGTGAGAACGGCGGTTTTTCACGAACTTGATGTATGTGGAGTGTTCCAAGGATTTCAAGGGTTAGTTGATGGCGATTTCAAAAAACTTCACGTTAGGTCTGTTGCAAAAATTCTAGGACGTGGAGGTACGATTCTTAAATCAGCAAGGTGTGATGAGTTTAGAACTAAAGAGGGAAGAGTGAGAGCTTTTGAAAATCTACGTAAAAACGAAATCGATGGGCTTGTTGTAATAGGAGGTAATGGGACTTTTGCTGGTTCTATGAAAATGCATGAGGAGCACGGTTTTCCAATAATTGGTTTGCCAGGGACTATTGATAATGACTTAGCTGGAACAGATAATACAATAGGTTTCGATACAGCTACGAATACTATAGTCGAGGCGGTAGATAAGATCAGAGACACAGCAGATAGTCACAATCGATTGTTTTTTGTTGAGGTGATGGGGAGAGATAACGGCTTTATTGCTTTAAGGACAGGAATTGCGACCGGAGCAATTGCGGTTATGACACCGGAAACGGGTTTAGATTCAAATGATTTAATTGATGTTCTGCAGGCTGGACAAAGAAATCAAAAGTCAAGTAGTATTGTTATTGTTGCTGAAGGTGATAAGTCAGGAGGTGCTTATGAGCTTGCGAAAAAAATTCATAATAAAACAGATTTGTACGATATTAGGATTACTGTACTAGGACACCTTCAAAGAGGTGGGCCTCCTTCTTGCTCTGATAGAGTTCTCGCATCAAGACTTGGCGTTGAGGCAATTGAGGCTTTGTTAAGGGGCGAAACTAATTGTATGATAGGAATTGTGAATGACAGCTTACTTTTGACGCCATTTAAAAAGGCGGTCGCAAATAAAATACATACATTGGAAGATGAGGTACGCATTGCGCGCATTTTGTCTATTTAAAAAAAAAGGATATTTCAGATGTCAAAAAAGCGTATAGCAATTAATGGTTTCGGTCGAATAGGCCGTATGTCATTTCGAATACTAGAAGAAAGAACTGATGTGGAGGTTGTTGGGATTAACGATTTAACGGATGTTAAGACCCTTGCTCATCTTCTTAGGTACGATAGCGTTCATGGTAAGTTTAGCGGTGAAGTGGAAATAGTAAACGGAGATCTACAAGTTAATGGTAGGGTTATTAAGGTGTCTGCCGAAAAAAACCCTTTAAACCTCCCTTGGAAAGAACTCATTGTAGATTCGGTTGTTGAGTCTACTGGAGTTTTTGTAACTAAAGACAAATCGAGGGCTCATATAGAAGCCGGCGCAAAAAAGGTGGTGATCAGTGCTCCAGCTTCTGGCGATTTGAAATCTATTGTTTTGGGCGTTAATGAAGACATTATTGAGGATTCTGATGTTATAATTAGTTCAGCTTCTTGTACTACTAATTGCCTTGCGCCTATGGTGAAAGTTTTAGATGACAGTTTCGGTATAGAAAGAGGATTCATAACGACAGTTCATTCTTATACAGCTGACCAAAGGTTGCATGACTCTCCACACTCTGACCTCAGAAGGTCCAGAGCAGCGGCGGTTAATATGATCCCTACGTCAACAGGAGCTGCTGCTGCTGTAAGCCTTGTATTACCCCAGCTAGCTGGTAAATTAGATGGGGTAGCGGTTCGCGTTCCGACACCGACGGGATCTATTACAGATCTTACAGCTGTTCTTAAACAGGATGTTACAATAGATCAGGTTAATGATGCTATGAGAGCAGCAGCTAACGGTGCAATGAACGGAATACTCTGTTACAGCGAAGACCCTTTAGTTAGTTCAGATATTGTGGGCGATTCTCATAGTTGTATTTTTGACTCTGATTTAACAAGGGTGTCAAAGAATGTAGTCAAAATATTTGGTTGGTACGATAACGAAACTGGGTACGCAAATAGAGTTGTAGATTTAGTAAGCAGGATATAAAAAAGACAAAGATGATTATATTAATTGCAGATAGTGGTTCGACAAAGAGTGATTGGCTTGCTATTGATGAAACAGGAAAAGAGCTAGCTCAGTTTAGCACAATTGGCTTTAACCCTTACTTTCATTCTTCTAATCTTGTTGAGCAAGTGCTTACAAGCCAAATAGAAATGATGAAAATTGCCCAAAATGTCGGAAAAGTGTTTTTCTATGGAGCCGGCTCAAGCTCAAAGGAAATGTGTTCGATTATTGCAGAAGGTCTTAGCCGTGTATTCAGTCATGCTGAGATTCATGTAGACCATGATCTTAACGGTGCAGCTTATTCTACTTGGTCAGGTGAGCCAGCAATTACATGTATACTTGGCACTGGTTCTAACTCTTGTTTTTTCGATGGTATTGAGATTTATGAAGAGGTGCCGTCTCTTGCCTATATCTTAGGGGATGAGGGTAGCGGCAGTTGGTTTGGTAAACGCCTGTTGAGGTCGTTTTTCTACAATAAATTACCCCATCATATACATGATGATTTTGTGAGTGAATTTGGACTGTCAGTCACAGACGTGAATAAAAGAGTATATACAGAGCCAAATCCCAACGTATTTCTTGCCAGCTTTATGAAGTTTATAGCAAAGCATCGAGATGCAGAAATTGTTAAGACTTGGCTTCAAGATGGTTTCGATACGTTTTTAGACTCCCACGTTGCTTGCTTTGAAAATTACCAGCAAGTGCCGGTTCACTTTATTGGAAGTGTAGCCTATCACTTTTCTGATCATCTTCAACTTGCCTGTGAAAAGAGAGGGATTCAGATGGGTAATCTGATTAAAAAACCTATTGAAGGTCTTGCTAAATACCATATTGAATGTATCCTTCAATGAAAATAAGCGGTTGCATTTTTGATATGGATGGTGTTGTAGTAGATTCAGCGAAACACCATTTTACTGCTTGGAAAATGTTAGCTGATGAGCTTTCTATACAATTTTCAAAACAGGATAACAAACTTTTAAAGGGGCTAAGTAGACTTGACAGTCTTGAAAAGATACTTTCTTTAGGTTCATTAGAACTCGACTCTAAGACGAAACTCCAACTTATGGATAAGAAAAACTCCATTTATCTTTACCTTGTTAGTAAGATGGGCGAAAATGAAATCCTTCCAGGTGTAAAAGATCTTATTTTAGAGCTCAGACGTGAAGGTATTGGAGTGTGCTTAGGTTCTTCAAGTAAGAATGCCACAGTAATATTAAAAAACGTAAATCTTTTCAATCTTTTTGATGGTGTAGTTGACGGAAACCATATTACCCTATCTAAACCTGATCCAGAAGTTTTCTTAAAAGGAGCAGAAATACTAGGGCTTTCACCATCAGAGTGTATAGTTTTTGAAGATGCCGCATCAGGTGTAGAAGCAGCTCTTTCGGGAGGTTTTTTTGCTTTAGGCATAGGCGATGCTTCTGAGCTTAGTAGTGCTAACTCGGTTGTAACCGATCTTTCTGGAATGACATTAAAGAAGCTAAATCAAATAACGGGATGAGTTCTTCCACGACTCTTTACGATGTCGACCCTTGGAAGGTGACGGAAAACGGATTAGATGATACTACGAATCGAGCAAGTGAATCTATATTTACGGTTGGGAATGGACGGTTTGGTTTAAGGGCTAATTTTGAGGAGAAATATTCGGGAGATTCTTTGTCGGGTCACTATGTGGGAGGGGTTTACTACCCAGATAGAACCAAAGTTGGTTGGTGGAAAAATGGCTATCCAGAAACTTTTGCTAAGGTTTTAAACTCGACCAACTGGTCTAAGATTGGCGTTGTGATTAACGACGTAGAATTAGATCTATTTACTGCTCATAATGTAATTGAATTTAAGCGCGAACTTGATATGAAGCGAGGACTTGTAACCCGCTTATTCGAAGTTGAAGTAGTTAATGGTGTAATTATTAGAGTCAAAGCGGAGAGGTTTTGTAATATGCATAATCCCAATAGAGCGGCAATTAAATATTCAATCGAAGCTATACAAGGCGTTGAACAAGTTGTTATTTCTCCTGCCGTAGATGCTGACGTTACTAACGAAGATTCAAATTGGAATGAAGCATTCTGGAAGTTTGATAAAGGTGTCATTTTAGATGAAGTAGGTTGTGTAATCAATACTACTGAGAAAACATGCTTCACTGTAGCTACGGCATTTGCGAGTAATCTCGAGTTTAATGGAAAGTTAATCGATGCGTTAAATTTTGCTACTGCTGACCAAGAGGTTTTTGCTACTTATAAAATTGGTGATGTAAAGGATGGCGACAAGTTTGTTTTGACAAAATTCATAGGAATTGTAAGCTCGTTGAATAATGAGGTTGAAGGTTTGTCAGAATTAGCGTTTGCCGAATCTGTTTCTGGACGAAATAATGGATATGACTCTGAATTCGAGGAACATTGCTTATGCTGGGAAAAGATTTGGAATGAAGGAGATATTGAGATCGTGGGTGATGATAAAGCTCAACAGGCTATACGTTTTAATATTTTCCATCTTAACTCAACTTACAGAGGGGATGACCCTAAATTGAATATTGGTCCTAAAGGGTTTACTGGCGAAAAGTATGGCGGTGCTACCTATTGGGATACCGAGGCGTATTGTATCCCATTTTACTTAAGTACCCACGATTCCTCTGTTGCTAGGCAGCTTCTCGTTTACAGGTTTAATCACCTTGAACAAGCTATTGAAAACGCTGAGAACCTTGGGTTTTATGGCGGAGCGGCCCTTTATCCTATGGTTACTATGAATGGGGAAGAATGCCACAACGAATGGGAAATTACATTCGAGGAAATTCACCGAAATGGTGCCATCGCTTTTGCCATATTTAATTATGTGAGGTATACCGGTGATAAGGAGTATCTTCTTGAAATGGGCTTTGATGTGCTTCTTGGTATCGCTCGTTTTTGGAGCCAAAGGGTTACATACTCAGAATCACGACAAAAGTGGGTAATGCTCGGTGTTACAGGGCCTAATGAATATGAAAACAACGTAAACAATAATTGGTACACCAACTATATAGCTAGGTGGTGTATGAATTACACCCGTGAAATAGGCGAATGGATTTCTTCAGAGCATCCAAGTGTAATGTCTGCTAAGAGTGAAGCTTGGAAGCTCGATTTTGCTAAAGAGTCTAAACAATGGAAGGAGCGTTGCGACAATTTATTTTCCTCAACCATTGAAGGAACTCAGGTTTTCCTTCAGCAGGACGGTTTTATGGACAAGGAACAAATGATGGTGTCGGATCTTCCGTCTGATCAGAGGCCTATAAACCAAACCTGGTCTTGGGATCGTATCCTTCGATCAGTTTTCATAAAACAAGCAGACGTACTTCAAGGTTTCTACTTTTTCGCTGATGACTTTACAGATTCCATGCTAGAGGAGAATTTTGATTTCTACGAACCTCGAACCGTTCATGAATCGAGCCTTTCACCTTGTGTTCACTCCATTTTAGCGTCGAAACTTGGCCGCTTAGATAAGGCATACGAGATGTATCTACGCACGGCTCGATTAGACCTTGACGACTTCAATAGTGAAATTCACGAGGGACTACATATAACTTCAATGGCTGGAACATGGATGTCTGTCGTGGAAGGCTTCGGTGGCTTCCGCGTTGTCGACGACGTTCCTCACTTTAATCCAATTATACCTTCTGAATGGCATTCTTATTCTTTTAAAGTACGCTTCCGCGGCCGTGTTCTTTGCGTTGTCGTTAGTTATGTTTCCACTGAGGTAATTTTAGAATCAGGAGATGCTTTAAACGTGATGCTTAATGGTGAACCTATTAAACTCAATCAGCCCAAGCACTATTAGCGCTTCCAGGGCTGCCTCCAAATGCATTAGAAGAAATCCAAGATTCGGGCAATGAGTTTATATAACCAGGACCACGCCACTCTAAAGTAGACCCACCCCCATCTGGCTCAGAAGGCCAGCCATTGTAGTCACTATAAGTTACTTGGTTAGATTCAGATCCGTCAGCTCTAAGTAGCCGAATAGTTTCTCCACTATTGTGTAAACTTGAGCTACTTGAAAATGGAAGTAAAATGGTGAAAGGAGGAAGCTCGCCTGAGTAAGAAGCAGTATCGTTAGCAAATATTATATATGAATTAGATTCCATATAAGTTCCTTCGGGGACAGTTGCACTAATTGCATCCCCCAATTCCCATCCACTTAGGTTCAGCCCAAACTCATGTGGATTGTAGATTTCCACAAATTCCCATTCTGAATCTGTACCCTGTTCGGTAGAGGGATTGTAGTGTATTTCAGAAATTTTAGGATCGTAAACAGGCATGCCTTCACAAGTGAGCCCATAAGAAGCTAGGATCATTAATAAATCGTCTTCGTCGATTGTCCCATTTCCGTTAATGTCGGTAGGGCATTGTGCTATTAATGCTAAGCAAGAGGTGAGTAGTAGACTGGTAAATAAGAATTTCATTGCGTTTTTTCAGCAAAGAAGCCTCACACTTTAACGCCTCCCCACAATGACTTTGTGAGCGAAGATCAGTAATTTATAGTTGTAGGTCTATCCCCACCGGACAGTGGTCAGATCCCATGACATCATTTAATATGAAGGTGTCGGATACATTTTTTACCAATCTGTTGCTTGCAAGCATATAGTCGAGTCGCCAACCCACGTTTTTCTCCCGTGCCCCTCCACGGTAGCTCCACCAACTGTATTTAACCTCGTTTGGATGAGCAGACCGCCATGTGTCGGTGAAGCCAGCCCCCAAATGGGCGTCCATTCCGTCTATTTCTTTTTGAGTATATCCAGGGGTTTTATTGTAGTTAGACTTGGGACGAGCGAGGTCGATTTCAGAGTGTGCAACATTTAAATCTCCGCAACAAATGACGGGCTTGTCAGAATCGAGTTCTTTCAAGTAATCACGAAATGCTTTGTCCCAGGTTTCTCGAAAGGGAAGGCGTTTTAAACCAGACGAGGAGTTGGGAGTGTAAACAGTAACGTAATGAAAATCTTTGAACTCGGCGTGGAGGACACGACCTTCAGTATCGAGATCGGCTACACCTATGCCCGCAGTGACTTTGATGGGTACGACTCGAGATATAATGGCGGTCCCAGAATATCCCCTTTTTATGGCTGAAGAGCTATACACTTCATACTCTTCAAGTGATGGTAGCCCGAAGAGAGCTTCACGAACTTGATCGTCTTGAGCTTTCGTTTCCTGAAGTCCGAGTACGTCAGCGTTAAATCCGTCCACGATAGAATTGAAGTCCTTTTTCACTATTGCTCGGATTCCATTAACGTTCCAACTTAATAGTCTCATGAGGGTGGAATATAATGTGGTTTGGATTTCCAAACCTTGATAAGCTCAATTAGAATTTCGAGCGTTCCGTGTATGAGAATGCATTCCCCTGTTTGGTATAAATGATTTAAATAAGCTGTTGAGTTAGAAAACTCATCGGAAGCCTCTAGGTTCAGAAGATGTGAACCGTCGGGACAGGGGTTTATACTGAATAGTGAGTAGGCTTTCTCTATAGAAGAGTAGGTGGCCACCATCATACCTTCAAGATCGTGACCTAACTCAACTGGGGCAGGATCGCTCATTAAATACGCGTTCCAAGGGCCCAAGTGTCCCATACTGAAGTACGGGTAAAGCCATTGTTTATGTGGGATTCCTATATTCGTTAACTCCTTACAGAGTTTATCGGTATTTAGACGGATTTCGTAACCGTGAGTCTTAACGGGATTGTACTTGGAAAAATCTGCCCAAGAATTATCGGGGGTGTAGAACTCAGTCGAGCCTAACTCTAATTTGTAATCGAACGAGGAATCTTTGTCTAAAATATATCCAGGGTAGTACCATTTCGTTTCGTTTTCAATGCCAAACCCGATTTCCTTCAACATCGTTACCTTACCTAAGCTCCACTCGGCGTAGCGTTCGTCATACAATCCTAGAAGACTGGCCATGCTGTTTTCGCCCATATCGAAGTAGCTCACCGCTATGAGCTTATCCTCATCATAGATGCATACTTCGCGAGTGTCGAATACGGTAGTGTCAAATCCCGCCTTGAGATATTCTGCTAGCGTAGCGTGAATAAAGCCTTTGAATCGATGCTTATGAGCTGTGTATAGCGCTTCCTTCTCCTCAGTGGGGTTGGCATCTCCGAAAACGGTACGGAATCTCGAATCTACTTTGCGAAGTAGCTTTCTTTGGCTTTTTCTGAATATAAAATCATCGAGCTTTACTCTAATATTTACGACAGAGAAAAGCTCGTCATCAATACATAAGAGATCCATCTTGTATAACATCACAGCTCCTCTAAACCAGCCTGAAGCTAGGTATTGGTCGTAGCGTTCTCTAGAGAGCTTGCGAGGAAAGTGAGTTTGGACTAACATAACTTATAATTATAGCCACTTGCGAGCAAAACGCGAGAATGTTATGCCCAGGACTTTGAATGGTGGGAAGGCGAGGGAAAGGAAAGAAAACGGGAGCGTTTGGACGACAAAACTCCGGAGATTCGAGAAC
>JABISU010000300.1 GCA_018700255.1 Flavobacteriales bacterium
ATGCTTAATTTATAATTAGTGAAATGAATGTAGGGTCGATAAAACAAAGGTTTGGTGTCATAGGAATTAATGAAGCTCTCGAAAGAGCATTACATATTGCTGCTCAGGTTGCTCCAACAGATTTATCGGTTCTTATTCTTGGAGAGAGTGGAACAGGAAAGGAGATAATGCCTAGGATAGTTCATCAATTCAGTAAGCGTAAGCACGGGAAATATGTTGCTGTTAATTGTGGAGCTATTCCCGAAGGGACGATTGATTCAGAGCTGTTTGGCCATGTAAAAGGAGCTTTTACAGGTGCTACGGAATCTCGTAGAGGTTATTTTGAAGAAGCGAATGGCGGTACTATTTTTTTAGATGAAGTAGCCGAGTTGCCACTAACCACACAGGTAAGACTATTGCGTATCCTCGAAACTGGAGAGTTTATGAAGGTGGGGTCTTCAACTACAGAAAAGACAGATGTGAGGGTTGTTGCTGCAACTAATGTGAATTTTGAAGAGGCATTTCAAAAGGGGAAATTTAGGGAGGATTTATACTATCGTTTGAATCAAGTCCCAATTCATATGCCTCCTCTGAGAGATAGGTCAACAGATATTCATCTTCTTTTTAGAAAGTTTACAACTGATTTTAGTGAGTTGCACAGAATGCCCCCCCTATCTCTGTCTTCGGATGCGATAGAAATCATTGAACATTACCCTTGGCCTGGAAATATTAGACAACTAAAGCATATTACTGAGCAAATGTCAGTTTTAGAAACAGAGAGGCTGATTAACTCTGATACCTTGCTGGGATATTTACCAGAGACGAATAGGTCCAGGTTGCCAGTTCGTGTAACTTCGGGTACTGACGGCTTTGAGGAGAGTGATTCGGGAAGAAATGAGAGAGAAATGCTCTATAAGGTCCTTTTTGAGATGAAGGGTGATTTGAATAATTTGAAGGAACTTGTGTTAGGCTTAATAAAAAACGGTGGTTCATTAAGTGGAGATGACGAAGTTCTTGTAAAAAGAATGTTTGATGAGCACAGTAGCTCTCAGCATGGTGCAAGTAATTTTCCAATCGTGTTTTCTGGAGGTGATCAGCCTGATAACTCTAGTAAAGCTAATGACTCACAGGATATTGAGCCAAGCTTATCCTTGATTGATTCTGAGAAGGAGCTGATAAAAATGGCTTTAGAAAAGTACAATAACAGGCGTAAGGATGCGGCGGAAGAATTGGGGATTTCAGAGAGGACTTTATACAGGAAAATAAAAGAATATTCGCTTAAATGAAATTGATTAAGTTTATATTATTTATTTGTGTCTTGCTGGCTATTGCCTCTATTAGTAGCTGTGGTGTATATTCTCCATATGGAGCTGCAACTTCTGGAGCTAAGACCTTTAGCGTGTCAATTTTTGAAGCAACTCACCCGTTGGTTTCTGCTACTTCTGCACTTAGTATTTCGGAGTCATTAGTGGATAGAGTACAAAGGCAGTCAACTTTGAAATTAGTTAGTGAGGAAGCAGAATTAAAATTTTCTGGAAGAGTGGTGGATTGGTTAGTTCAGCCGATTAACGTACAAGGCGATGAAACTGCAAGTGCAAATAGAGTAACAATCACAGTTGATGTTATTTATACCAACAGCTTAGATGAGTCTTTGAGTTTTCAACGAAAATTCAACCGATTTGTAGATGTGCCAAGTAGTTCTGATATATTTTCTATAGAAGATGTGATTGCAAGTGAGATAGGCGAGTTGTTATCTTTAGATATTTTTAATGCAAGCCTCGGAAATTGGTAAGAAAATGAATATTCAGAAATTAAATTCAATTCTTACTCACAAAGAAACCAATCTTACAGATTTGCGTGATGATTTAGCTGTATTGGTTGCGAATCATCCGTATAGTGGACCTTTCCGCATGTTACTTGCTAAGGCTTCTAAGGATGCTGGCCATTTAGACCAAAAACAAGATCTTCTCGCCGCCGCCGCTCATTGCAACTCGAGGAAGGCGCTTTTTGAATTAATGTTTGGTGAAGATCTAAGGCGTGAAGCTAGAGAAATACATAAAGTGATAGAAACCGAAGATGAGGTGTCAGAGGATGAGTTGCTGGAATTGGTTTGGCATTTAGATGAGAGAAAATTAGATGATGAATCAGAACATATTTCAAGTGAAAGAGAAGCTGTAGTCGAGGCAATTGCCACTTCCTTGAGCGTCGAAATGGAGAGTTGGGACGAAAAAGAGCCTCTTACAGGGAGTGATCTAGGAAAAAAATCAAATTATTTTTCTCAATTGAAAAGGAGTGAAAGTGAGCTGGAAAAAGGCACTCTTTTACATCGTGAATTGAATGAGATAAAAGGGGCTGGTGAAGCAAATTCTATGTTCGGAAAGTGGTTGAAGATAAGGGCGACAGAAACATCATTTGGAGATTATGGAAATCATATATCTCAAGTAGAACAAGGAGCATCGGCTATAATTGATTC
>JABISU010000077.1 GCA_018700255.1 Flavobacteriales bacterium
CAACGCATAGACTAGCATAACACTATATTTGAAAGCACGACATGACGCAACAAAAAAAAAGAAGTATGATTTTAAAGTCTGTAATAGCGGTGATGGCATTAGGTACTCTGTCTTTGATAGGATTAGTAGGAGCGTCACCTGCGTCTGAATCTCAAGGTATAGCGAATATAACAGGTTCATTTGATGTAGTACCTTCAGGTAGAATCGGAACGAAGATTGGGGATGAGGCTCCAAATATTGTAATGAATAATCCCAAGGGTAAAGAAATGTCTCTAAGCGATTTAAGAGGAAGTATCGTTCTTATTGATTTTTGGGCTTCATGGTGCGGCCCTTGCAGACGTGAGAACGTGAATGTGGTAAAGGCATACGATAAATATAAAAAGGCAAAATTTAAAAATGCCGACGGATTTGAGATATTCTCAGTTTCATTAGACAGCAAAGTTTCTTCATGGGAATCAGCGATTAAAAAAGACAAATTGAATTGGGATTATCATGTGAGCGATTTAAAGAAATGGCAGAACGAAGCAGCAGCTATGTATGGTGTTAGCTCTATCCCTATGAGTTTTCTTTTAGACGAGAATGGAATTGTGGTAGCGAAGGACCTGAGGGGGTTTGAGCTGCATCGCAATATCGATCAACATGTCAAAAGTTTAAAGTAGTACAGTTCTCATAACACCAATTGACACGACAGCCTGTCGGTTTGCTCGATGCGGACTGACAGGCTGTCGTATTTAATGAAAAATGAAGTTATTGGCACTTCCTTTGCCTTGCCTAAAGTCCAAACAAATAACATCTATGAACGATCAAAAAGAAACAGTCAAAAAGAAGGATAAGCCTGAGACAAAAGTAGAAGAAACGACTGATCAAGCCTCAGACGATAACAATGACTCTGCTGAAGAAAACTCTGAAAAAGAGGAAGTAGAACAGGTCGACTATCAGGATAAGTACCTCAGGCTTTATGCAGAGTTTGATAATTTCAGAAAGAGAACTATGCGTGAACGAGTAGATCTTATTATGACAGCTTCCCAAGATCTTATCGAGAAATTCCTTCCCTTACTTGATGATTTTGAAAGAGCATCTAAGAACTCTTCAGATGACGCAAACGCAATGAAAGAGGGAATGAAACTGATACATTCAAAGTTAGAATCTACACTCACTTCTAAAGGATTAAAGATTATGGATGTGAAAACTGGAGATGATTTCAACGTGGACTATCACGAAGCGATAACAAATATCCCCGCTCCAACTCCTGAGTTGAAAGGTAAAATTGTAGATGTGGTCGAGAGTGGGTATAAGCTAGGAGATAAGGTTTTGAGATATGCAAAGGTGGTCATAGGCGAATAACTCAAATAAGTTTTAGAAATAATGGCAAAACGCGATTACTATGATGTTCTAGGCCTGAGTAAATCAGCTTCAAGTTCAGAGGTTAAAAAAGCTTACAGGAAACTTGCTCTTAAATATCATCCAGATAAAAATCCTGATGATGCTAGTGCAGAAGATAAATTCAAAGAAGCGGCTGAAGCTTATGAGGTTCTAAGTGACCAAACGAAGAAGCAGCAGTATGATAGGTTTGGCCATTCAGGAATGAAAGGTGCCGCAGGCGGCGGCGGTCACCATATGAATATGGAGGATATATTTAGCCAATTTGGAGATATATTCGGAGGTGGAGGAGGAGGATTTGGCGGGTTTGGTGGTGGAGGTAGTGGAGGATCGCGCAGAAGAAGAATGAAGGGTTCAGATTTAAGGATTAAGGTTAAATTAACCCTTGAGGAAATTGCTAAAGGAGCTAAGAAGAAGATAAAGGTTACGAAACTTATTCAAGCTAGCGGTGTTGAGCATTCAGATTGTGGTCAATGTCATGGAACAGGTCAAGTTACTCGTGTGACAAATACAATTTTAGGGGCGATGCAAACAGCATCTACTTGCCCTTCATGTGGGGGGACTGGATATTCGATTACTTCAAAACCGACCGGCACCGATTCAAATGGTATGAAGCGAGAGGATGAAGTCGTAACGATTGATATCCCTGCAGGCGTTGAAGATGGAATTCAGTTAGTAATGAGAGGCCAAGGAAACGGTGCTCCTATTGGAGGTGTAGCTGGAGATTTACTTATTATTGTTGAAGAGTTAGACCACGACGAGTTTCAGAGAAATGGAAAAAACCTCCATCACGATTTGTACATCAGTTTTATTGATGCAGCACTAGGGGCGTCAGCTGAAATACCACTGCTTTCAAGCAAAGCGAAAATAAAGATTGAATCAGGAACACAAAGTGGAAAACTCATCAGACTTAGAGGTAAAGGGCTGCCTTCGGTAGATTCTTATGGAAATGGAGACTTGCTTGTGAACATAAATGTTTGGACTCCTAAGACACTTTCAAAAGAAGAACACAAAGCTTTGGAGAATTTGAGGGAATCAACGAACTTTAAACCAGAATTAGACCACAGTGAGAGGGGGTTCTTCGAAAAAGTCCGTGATTTATTCTCATGAATACAGTGAAAGACTCAAAACCTTTAGCACTAGAACTCGTAGAAGTTCGGAAACAGTATGGAGATCATACTGCTTTAGATGGTGTGAGTCTTAATGTTCCAAAGGCTAGTATATTCGGTTTATTAGGACCTAACGGTGCAGGTAAAACGACCCTCATAAGAATGGTCGCGGGTATCACTGGGCCAGATAGCGGTTCTATTTCTTTTTTCGGAAAATCTTTGACGTCAGAGCATATTAATGAAGTTGGGTATCTACCTGAAGAAAGGGGGTTGTATAAAAACATGAGGGTTGGTGAGCAGGCAATGTATTTTGCACGGCTCCGAGGCATGAGTAAAACAGTTGCAAGGAAGGAACTTTTAGATTGGTTTGAAAGGCTAGAAGTTGATGGTTGGTGGAACAGGGAGGTTTCTGATTTAAGCAAGGGTATGGCTCAAAAAATCCAATTTATTGTTGCAGTAATTCATAAACCTAAATTTCTGATTTTAGATGAACCACTAAGTGGGTTTGATCCGATCAATGCAGCTCGTATACGCAAAGAAATTATAAGGTTAAGGGATGAGCATGGAACAACAATTTTACTATCTACACACGATATGTCTAGTGTTGATGAACTATGTGATCACGTTGCTTTAATAAACCATGGTAGAAAAATACTAGATGGTCCTGTAAATTTATTACGTGAAAAAGCAAGAGCAGGTAAGATTGATTTAACTTTTAGAGGGAACTTAATTAGTTTTACCGCCGCGCTAGGTTCTGGTGCGATTTTGCATAGCGCAGATAGTAAGGGTGATAATGTTCATGAGGTTGTATTAGGTCTTCCTGCTACTATTCCTATTGAGAAGTTCTTAAAGTGGGTTACAACGGAAGTAGATGTTCTCTCTTGCAGTCCTCAATGCGTTAGTATGGATGATGTATTTTTAAGAGCTGTGAAAGACTCCACAGCAAATAAGATTGAACAGTCATGAATCGATGGTTAGTTGTTGTTGGTAGAGAGTTTAAGACTCGTGTAAGAAAGCGAGCTTTTATTATAGCGACTTTGCTTGGCCCTATTTTAATGGTAGGAGCGATAGTTGTTATTGCGTTTCTTGCTGAAAAGGCTATTCATTCTGACGCGAAAGTGCTATTTGTAGATCACAATAACCTAATTACATATTCTCTTTCCGGCAGTGAAGGAGTGAGGATACCTAGCTGTACAGAATGCTTTGCTGAACGGTCATTTTTAGAGTATAGATTCACAAACCAAGCGCTGACTACTGAAGAGTTTATCGATAGTGACTTTACAGCAATGCTGGAATTAGATGACGGGATTATGCAAAGTGCTAAAGCAGTACTTCAATATGAAGTGGCTCCATCAATTAGGATAACATCTGCAATTAAGCGAGATTTAGGGGAAGCGGTTGAGCGGTTGAGGGTTAAAAACGAATCCTCTTTGGACTACGAAACCTATAAACGACTTAAGGTTAGGATAGGTTTAGTAACCCAAGACATTGTAACTCAAGATAAAAACGTACAACACAAGACAGGTGTTGGATTTGCATTTGCAATGTTTATGTTCATGTTTATTATGATTTATGGGATGCATGTGATGCGAGGAGTTATTGAGGAGAAGAGCAATAGGATAGTTGAGGTAGTGATAAGTGTGATAAAGCCGGAGCATTTGATGAGTGCTAAAATTACAGGCATAGGTCTTGTGGGATTAACCCAAATACTTGTTTGGTCTTTGCTATCATGGATATTATTTCTTGCATTCGGATTCTATGCTGAGTCATCGGGACTCCTTGTCAATTTAATGAGTGAACAAGGGACTCAAGTCGCCACCACGGACTTCAATTCATTCTTGGAAGCGAGTGATGATTTAAATGTATTGATGCAAATAGATTGGTTTATGATGGTGGGTTGGGGAGCTTTCTTTTACGTAGCTGGTTTTGCTCTTTATTCGTCGTTGTTTGCGGCTATAGGAGCTGCAGTAGAGTCTGAGGCTGATGCACAATATCTTCTCTTACCTGCAATGCTCCCATTAATGTTTAGTTACATGGTGAACTTGATGATTTTAGAATCACCAGAAAGCATGCTAGCTATTGTTTGTTCTTTCATTCCCTTTACATCACCAATTACTATGATGATAAGGTTAAGCGTAGGAGTTCCTTGGTGGCATGTACTAATTAGTGCATTGATACTAATTGTGACTGTTTATTTTATGGTTAAAATGGCTGGAAAGGTATACAGAACAGGTATATTAATGTATGGAAAGAAGCCAACATTAAGAGAGATGTTTCGATGGTTGATGTATAAGAATTAATGAAAGAGGAGAGTCACATCTTTGATGCAACTTTAAGAAGAGTAGCAGTCATAGATTGTGGTACAAACACATTTAATCTACGAATAGTTGAGTTTTTAAGGGATGTAGACCCTGGATTCCGTCCTTGGAAAAAGTTGTTTAGCCTTCGATTGCCAGTTAGGATTGGGAAAGGTGGAATAGGTAAAGGCATTATTAGACCTGATAGAATAGAAAGGGGTCTTGATGCTATTGGGATTATGAGAGAGGCGATTCACAATTATGTAACAGAAGAAGTTTATGTAATTGCGACCAGTGCACTTAGAGATGCTTCTAACAGTTCTGACTTTACCAATGAGGTATTCAATCGATATGGATATAAAGTGATGATCATATCTGGATCAACTGAGGCGGAGTTGATTCACGAAGGCTCAGCGCTAACATATACGCCTGACGATGGTACAAATGTATTGACCTTGGATATAGGTGGTGGAAGCACGGAGTGTGTTTTATGGAATAACAAAGATATTATTTGGACGAGGAGTTTTGATATTGGAGTAGCTAGGTTGAAAGAGCTTTTTAAAATGTCAGGTCATTTTGGAGAAGACGCCTATGAGAAGATGGCTCCATATTTAGATGACATGTTCGATCCTTTATTAACGGTTTTAAAGAATGTGAAACCATCTGTACTTCTGGGATCTAGTGGTTCGTTTGATACTTTTTATTATTTAACGAAAGCGGAGAGTAACACTCCCACAAAAAAGATAAAATCTAAAAAAAGAAGTTTTGATAAAGCTGATACAATTGATATTGATAGATTTCATGACGTATCTAAACTGATCGTTAGTAATTCTCTTAGCGATAGATTAAACATGGTAGGTATGCCTCCTGACAGAGCGGATTTAATACCATATGCAGCAGCTATTGTTTTGTGGGTAGATCGAAATACTGAATTAAAATATTTTTATAGATCTAAATATGCAATTAGAGAAGGGGTGTTATATCGAATTTTTAAAGGTACCCCAGCTGTGCCAAGTTATATGTAACTTTGAGTAATGGCTAATATTTTAATTATTGATGATGAACAGCCCATCCGTACAAGTCTTCGCGAGATCTTAGAATACGAGGGTCATTCAGTTGATGAGGCACAGGATGGTGTA
>JABISU010000085.1 GCA_018700255.1 Flavobacteriales bacterium
CGTAAATTATAAGTTACGTGGCGAGGATAGTGAGGCGGATTCAGCTAGCGTAATTGCATGGTGTGATGAAAATGGGGTTGTGTGTCACGTGAGGCATCTTCCCGCCGGTGAGGAGGCGGAGCAAAAAGGGAATGGAATTCAAGAGGCGGCGAGGCGGTTGAGGTATGATTGGTTTGAGCAATTAATGGAGGAACGGGGGGCGAGCTTCATTGCGGTTGCTCATCATTTAAAAGATCAAACCGAAACCTTGCTTATCAACCTTCTCAGAGGCGTTTCCCCTTCATCATTAGGGGCAATGGCACCAAGAAACGCAAATACTATAAGACCATTTCTTAGTTGGAGCCAAGAAGAGATTGAAGAGTGGGTCAAGCTTGATAAAGTTCCTTTTAGAGAGGATCTATCTAACAAAAGCAATAAGTATTTAAGAAACCGCATCCGAAACGAAGTCCTACCGTTATTAGAATCTATACGACCTGGTGCTATTTCTCACCTCGCAGAATGGACAAACCGATTGCGATCTCAAGCTGTTGCAGTAGAAATATCAATGAGCGATGCGTCTAGAGATATCGTTAAATATTACGACTTTTCTTCAAACACTTCTTCAAACGACCGTGCCAACGAAATTTGCCGAATAGACTTGAAATTACTAGGAGAATCTGCTTGGGGAGATCGTGTTTTGGATAAATTATTAGCTGAAAGGAAATGGCCCTTAGGATCACGAGAACAAGCAAACTTACTCAAACGGGCATCTATCGGCGCAGAAGTAGTTTTTGAAGACGACTCATTAGTACGAGAGCGCGAATACATGATTTTAAGGAAATTGGATGCAGAAAACGCAATTAGTGAATTAGATTCTGCATGTACGCTTAACACTGAAAATGGGGCATTCAAAAATCTATCATGGACTTGTGAAATCGAGGGTTTAGAGATGTCTCCTCCACGATCTCCTGAAATTCTATGGCTCGATTTTCACGCAATTGAACATCCACTTATATGGCGTACCTGGGCAAACGGAGATAAACTTGATCCAAGCGGAATGGAAGGGAGCGTAAATATTAGCGACCTTCTAACTCAATGGAAAGTGCCTCATCTTTCTAGATCCACAGCTCGCGTACTGCAAGATGCAAAAGGGAATATCTTGTGGGTTTTCGTCTCTGGAGAAAATGGAGTTTGGTCTAGAATTTCCAGGAAAGTTACTATTACTAAATCAACAAAACGATTAGTTTTAGAAGTGAAAATCTGAACCGTCTCCGGCCTAAGTTAAATGGCTATTTCCCTAAAAATACTAAACGACTTCACAAGCTCGTCGTACGAACTATCTTTGAGCCCAAGAAAATTCCTGCTATGACACGTATTCTAACCGCCTTTATTTCAGTCTTCATCCTCGCTACTACCAGTATTTCTGATGTGTCAGCTCAAATGGAGGATCCAATTTCATGGGAAATAAATCTCTATGAAGGTGCGAATGAAGGCGAAGTTGAAGTAGTATATCACGCTTCACTTGATGCCTGTTGGCATATTTATTCGCAATTCTTAGATACGGATGATGGACCGATTGCGACAAGTTTTTATACAGATACAGGCGAACTTATCGCAGGGGTAGAGGAATGTACTCCTCATATTGAGTACGATCCTAACTTCATGATGGACCTAAAGTTCTTCGAGGAAGAAGTCTATTGGAAAGCGACTCTAAAGCTCTCCAATATCTCGTCGCCTGATACATTAAGTGGATCTCTACTTTACATGGTTTGCAACGCAATAATGTGTCTGCCTCCTACTGACATTTACTATAAATTAGCATTGTCAGACATAAAGCCGTCTTCTGAACTCCCTGACCTTTGCCCTCCTTCAAAACACTTATGTAAAGAGGGCGACACTGACTCTAGCTCAGACGAAAAAGAAGACGAAGGATTATTATTAATTTTTCTAATGGGGTTCGGTTTGGGGCTCGCAGCTCTTTTCACGCCTTGCGTATTTCCACTAATTCCTATGACTGTTAGTTTTTTTACTAAAACAAGTAAGACCAAAGCAGCCGGTATCAAAAATGCCATAATCTATGGATTCTTCATCATATTTATCTATACCGCTTTAGGACTATCTCTGACAGCTGTTTTCGGCGTTGACGTCATGAACGTTATTTCTACTGATCCCTACTTCAACGTGGGATTATTTCTGCTCTTAATTATATTCGGAGTGAGTTTCCTTGGATTCTTTGAGATTGAATTACCTCAGAGTTGGGCTAACAAAGCTGATGCAGCATCTGACAAAGGAGGTTTAATCGGAATTTTCTTTATGGCGGCAACTTTAGCTATAGTTTCTTTCTCGTGCACGGGCCCGCTTATTGGAGGTGCTCTTGCAGGTGCAGCCACTGGATCATACGCAGCTCCGACAGCTGTGATGCTAGGGTTTTCCATAGCTCTCGCACTACCATTTATGTTCTTCAGTGCTTTTCCTGGTTACCTTAACTCTCTACCTAAAGCGGGTGGATGGCTTAACACTGTGAAGGTTGTATTAGGTCTTATCGAGATAGGGTTTGCGTTCAAGTTCTTGAGCAATGCAGATCTAGTTCTCCAGTTGGGCATTCTTCCGAGAGAAATTTTCATCGGAATTTGGATCATGATCTCTATCGTGCTTACAGTTTACCTCTTCGGATTTATTCGTTTCCCTCACGATAGTAAGGGGGCGAAAATAGGAACAACTCGCAAAATGCTAGGAGTGATATTTCTACTCTTTAGTGGTTACATGATTCCCGGTTTATGGGGAGGTCCTGTAAATCTTATCTCTGGATTTCCACCTCCAGTATTTTATAGTCTCTATTCACACGACGAAGGTTATGTTGATGCTCATTATACCGATTACGACGAAGCTATGGCTGCAGCTATCGAAGCTGGCAAGCCACTTCTTATCGATTTCACAGGGTGGGCTTGTGTGAATTGTAGAAAGATGGAGGAGCAGGTTTGGCCTGATGAAAGAGTCGCTAAAATATTGAACGAAGATGTGATACTCGTGTCTCTATACGTTGACGACAGAACGAAAATTCCCGAGAGCCAATGGCAAATAGAGAAGTATGGTGGAAAGGAATTTCACATTCGTACCATAGGTAAGAAGTGGTCGTATTTGCAAGCATCACAGTTCAACCGTAATGCGCAGCCTTACTACGTATTAATTAATCACGAAGGTGACCAAATAGGCGGTTCTGCAGGCTACAATCCTGATGCTGAAGTTTTCCTAGAATACCTCAACGACGCACTCACAAAGTTCTGAACCACGCTCACAAATTATTGAAAAATAGTCGATAGATATTGTAGCACATTTGTCGAATGTTGAACGTACCACTTTTACCCCATACCTTAGAGGACATGTCTACAGCAAGAACTCATTTCAGAGAAGCGCTTTCACTTCTATCGAATTTGATAGAAGACGAAGCTTTTATTTCTTCAGTAGATTCTGCATCCAAAGCCCTCAGTTCGTGCCTGCAATCAGGTGGAAAAATACTAAGTTGCGGAAATGGCGGCTCTATGAGCGATGCTATGCATTTCGCAGAAGAACTTTCTGGAAAATTTAGA
>JABISU010000129.1 GCA_018700255.1 Flavobacteriales bacterium
AATTCAACAAAGAACCAATATAACCTCTGAAGTTGGGTTACTTGGAAATCTCGTCCGTCATTAGCGATCGCCGTTCCAACCTCTCCAAATCTATGCATAAAACTTGCGAAATCTGCGTTCATCAAAGGCGGGATATGACCGAAAGTATCGTGAAACATATCTGGCTCTTCTATATAATCAACTTGATCTTTACGACGGACCCAAGTAGATGTACAGAATTTTTTTTCGACAACAGTTTAAAGAAATCAGAAGGTGGTATTAAGCCAGGAACTATCTCAATAGACCATCCTGTAGCTTCCTTCAATTGCAAGGCCATATCCTCTACCATAGGAATAGATGTTCTTGTCAAAGTATCCGACATTGCATCAAGTGTATCTAGATAAAGTCGGCTGGCTTTAGCCTGAAGATGTACTTTCTGTCTATCGTATAGAAAATTCCAAGTTGAATGTTGTTCTTGGGTATAATCTTCTAATTTCTGAGTAGGAGTCATTGCATGCAAAAGGTACACACAATTTTATCACGAAACGACTATTGAACTACAACTTGCAGCGAACTGTTTAACTTTTTAGAACTCAAAACATAAACACCTAGTTCTAATCCACTCACATCTATACAAGTACGTGCTGAATTTATGTTCAAGACTTTAATTAATCGTCCTTTAATATCAGAAAGCGTAAACTCCGTACCGATATACTCGTTTGAGACTTCGATATTAATCACATCAGTAGTCGGGTTGGGAAATACCGTCATTACAAATTTGCCATCCTCATCTTCGATTGAGTCAATGACACCCATAGAGATTAATAAACCTCTAAATTCTTGATAGTAGAGGTTTGACACTCTTGCATCGTGAACGATAACAGTATTCTCGTCGTTAGTATTTTCAGCTGTAGATGACCAGTTGTGAGATCCTGTAACTACAGTGGGGTCAGAAAGAGGTTCACTATAGTCAATAACGGCATATTTATGGTGAAGCTGACCAGCTATACCTTGATGAGAGTGTACATCTATTCCCGCTGCAGTAAGAGTTTCAAATTCAGCACCAGTACCACCTATTTCTTCAATTGCACCCTGAGGGCTTACAAAAAAACTTGATCCATCAATAATAGCATCAGCTAAGTCGTCACGGGTAAAAGACAATAGAGCGAAAGCCATACTGTAATCCATACTTTCTATTGTTTGACGAATAGCAGAAGTTGTTCCGTCTGTAGGAGAAAAATAAACCTCAACAGGCGCCCCCCCTATAATGTATTTAAGTGGAGTGTTTACTGTTTTATCTGGTCCAAACTTTGAGTTTACTGCATCAGGCACCATTGAGTCGCTACCCCACATTTCATTGAATTCAAGTGTATATCCACGTGCGATACTTTGGTCTTGAAATACAATAACATTGTTCTTGTCAGTATTCAGGTTTGCCGTAGTCATATTTGTTGATCCTGTCAATACGAAAGCCGTTTCAGGGTAATCTGCATCGCCGATAAAGAACTTATTGTGCATTCCCGAACCCTCATTATCTGTACGATAATGAACAGGGATGGAACTGTCGAAATCATCGATACCTAGGTTTGCATTTGATCCTTCAGCAATATATCTGATTTGAACTCCGTTTGCAGCAGCGGTATTAATAGCATTTTCTATAGCGACGTTATTCGTGTTGTATACTGCAACATCGAGGGTGTGTTGAGCTGAAGTTATCCAAGCTGCGATCGTATCGTTGGTACTAGTGCCCAGTGACATCGCTTCTTCGTTAATCGCTACTGAAGTATCAACAGAACCTGTGAAGTACACGTGAATATTTCCTGAAGATTCTGAAATTGTAGCGTAAACTCTTATAGGTGAGGTTACTGTTTCCCCATCGGTATTTGTGGACTTTACTCTTGCGTAGTATAGTGTCCCAGGACTAAGTCCACTCATAGAAATCAAGTGGTCTGTAGATAGAAAAAAATCTGAAGTAGTAGTTCCTAAATCTGGAGTTAGACCCCACTCAACTTCACTATCTCCTACTACATCTGTAGTCCATGTTAGATCAAAAGAAGATGAGGAGATGTTAATTTGGTCTACTTCAGAAGTAAGACAAACCCCAGAAGTAGAGAGCATATCCGATGCTCCACGAGGTAATAGTTGGTAGCCTCCGAATCCATCGAAAGAAAACTGGCTTACAATCCCCATGAGGTTCATTTCACATCCGTTAAGTGTCGTTCCCACAAGAGAATTAGATGATCTTACATATATAATCCCATCTTCACCAGAGGAAATGAAGGTGTAAGTTGTGTTAGCTTCTATTATCTGTCCTCCTGCATCGAAAGTCGTGCCTGATATTACCACAAGTTGTCCTTCCAGAGATTCATTAAGTTGATTAGGAGTAACTACAAGTGCATCCGGCAGAGGATTTCCTGAGCTCAAAACATCAACCTGAGTGAGGTTTGGTCCTATTTCAAGTAGGCCGTTGTACTCGGAAATTTCTCCCGTGACAGTGACCTCATCACCTGGGTTAGGCTCTGCAGACCATTCAGTCCAATCACTTCCTGGATACAGAGCTATTCCAGCAGAAGCATCTTGGATATATCGAACAGAACCCAAATCGGCTCCGCTTGTTACAATACCTGTAACAGTTACGGTCTCACCTATATAATAATTTGTACGTGCGTCTAAAATATCAGACTGTGCATTTAAAACAGTCGAAGAAAGGATCGCAATAAATGCGAGGGTACAGCTGAATAATTTCATTAAAAAAAATGTTATCGAGAGTAATTAAAATCTGACGCGAATAGAGAAGTTTGAACGGAAACCATATCCCATATATACACTTGCTGAAGCTGCGTCGAAGTTGTTTTCAGTAAATGCATAGGTTCGATTAGGATCTGTAAAGTTCCACTCGCCATAAGGATCGTTATTTTGGGCGTTTACAAGGTAAACAGTGTTTAAAACGTTAAAAACAGAAAAGCGAAAATCTATCTGTGATTCATCCATATCTAATGTGTATCCCATATGAAGATCTAGAAGTCCATAAGCTGGAAGTTCCCAAGACTGACGCCCTTCGTTTTCTCCATTCAAAGAGAATGGATCGAAATTAGCGTAATATCTATCAAAATAAGTGAAACGAGGTTTAACGTAAAATCCGTTCTTGCGGTAGCGAATAGCAAAACCTATTTGCGTTTGGGGTGCATCACCTACAGAAACTCCTGCGGCATTGTATTTAACGATCTCAGGATTACCCTGCCAATCTAGGTAAGGAAGATTCGTGTCATCATCTAGTAAAATTAAACTGTCCTCAGAGCTAGTCCAACGCCAGTCTCCATAAGAGCCATAACCCTCAATTGTAATGTGGCGATTAACTTGGTAACCGAAATCTAGCTCAATTCCTTTATGTAAGGCACTCATTGAATTAATATTCGCCCTCACAATCTCTCCATCTGCAGTTTCAAACCTAAGCATACTATTTAGAGGCCTGTTCTGCCAATCTGTGTAATATCCATTAAGATTCAATGTCCAAGGTGACTTACTCCATTTCATCCCAAATTCAACTGAAGATATTTGCTCATTTTGAGTGTTCTGAATAAACTGATTGTCGTAATCTATAACGCTAGAGAAAGTCGGTGTTCTATTGAGATAGCCGAGGTTCATAAATGCGTTAGTCCACTCATTAATATTTACATTTCCACCACCCTTAACAGTATACCCTGAAATCCACTTCCAACCAGATTCGTTATACTCCATATCACCTGTCTCTACATTCTCTACAAGTGGTTTGAAGTAATCTACACGATTATAACCTTGTCTTACAGCACTTACATTAACGAAGTAATTATACCATGGACCTTTGTATTCCATGAGCGCAAAAACACCACCCCATTTCACAAAAGCATCATTGTGGTAGCCTATTGTATCTCCAACTACATGCATTGGCTGACTGTCATTTGCGTCATCTTGATCAATGAAATAATCACCACCAATAAGATCATGAACGGTACTGTAGTGTTCCCCTTGATAGGTTCTAAAATCTGCCCCACCTGAGAATGTAAGCTTATCAGTCGTCTCATATCTGAAAGTTGAAAGCGCACCAAACCAAGTGTGGTTGTTGTATAATTTTCTCAAAATTCTAGAACTCTTCAGAAGAGTTTCTGAGTAAGTGGGGTCGATAGGCGGTCCAAATAACCCACCCACAGTATTGGTATTCCAAAATTTTTGAAAGTCTACCTGACCATCTTCTGAATAATCACCGGACCCAAGCGAATTCTCTAATCTTGTTCCACCACCATGACCATAAGAAGCATAGGCTGTAGTCGTGATATAAAGCTTGTCACTTGTCCTCCAGCTGTGGCGAATCGACATGAGCGGTTTGTGGTACTTGTTCTGACGTTCATACAAGTTCGATCCATTAAGCTCGCCCCAATGAACATTGTAGTTGAGACCTATATCCTTAAGGCCTGTCGTATCAATATAGTTCGTTGATGTCATTTCATTTTCAAACTCAGCAGCCCCACCATCTATGTCATATCCGTACTGAGAATTAAGTTCAGCATAAGCTGCTTGCTCTTCAGCGAGAGAGAGAGATCCATCGTTAAAAATTGCATCATAGGCTTGACTGTATTCTGTCATTTGTGTGTATTCCGCATC
>JABISU010000036.1 GCA_018700255.1 Flavobacteriales bacterium
GCAAGGGCAGCAAAGCTGATCAATAATTGGGTAAGGCCTTTAAAGAAGCCTCCCATAAATTTAAACACTTGATCCATTGTATAAAGGTTTTGGTTTATAACTGTGCCCAATATTTATAATTATATAAACTTCTTTTAATGGTTTAAATTATAAAAATCAACGTTCAAATGTTAAAATCCCTTGTACCTCTTTTATTTACTCGTATTTAACTAATATATGATCCATATAAAAGCAACCTGTAAAATGGGAAAATGCTGGTTTTCAGAAGGTTTTATAATGTGTCACAAATCATAAATCACGTCGATTTAGCGTTATAGCCATCACAATAGTTGATGTTTAAGCAAAATATAACACTAAATAACTTAAGATCTAATATCAATTACGAATATATAGATATTTCAGTTTTATTAGCGATTGAGCAGTCATTTGGATTGCCCAAAACATGGCCCAACCAAGAGCCGCTAAAAAATATCCGTAAAAAAAAATTGCGAATGTCATAGTACTTAATACGTATAATATTGAATAATAGTTTCAATGACCGATATTTATGCCATGAAACAAATCTCCACAATAGCATTTCTAACGTTTTATTACTGTACAATAGCGAGTGTTTCATTTTCTCAAGCAGTATCTCCAGATGCTTTTCTTGGATATAACTTAGGTGATAAATTCACCCGACACCATAGAGTAGTCGACTACCTTGAACATGTCGCTAAGGAAAATCCACACTTCCAACTCAGAGAATACGGGACCACAACTGAGAATAGACCTCTTTTAGGGATGATAATGTCCTCTGTCATTAACATGCAGAACTTTGACGATATTTTATCCGAGAATTTCCGAAGAGTTAATAAAGGCATCGATTCTGGAGAGCGTATCCCTATAATATACCTAAGCTACAATGTGCATGGGAATGAAGCCGTTTGTACTGAAGCTGCAATGAGGACCATAGGAGAACTCACAAACGAGCGTAAAGATCTTTTAGACAATTGCATTGTAATTATCGACCCATGCGTAAATCCTGATGGAAGAGATAGATACGTACACTTCCAAGACAGAACCTCTGGCCCCACACCCAACTCGTCTCCTGCAGCATGGGAACACTCTGAACCTTGGCCTGGAGGAAGATCGAATCACTATATGTTCGATATGAACAGGGATCTTGCTTGGCAAACCCAAAAAGAAACCAAAGCGCGCACTGCCTTCTACCGTACAATAATGCCACACATTCACGTGGACTACCATGAGCAAGGCATCAACAATCCATATTATTTCGCTCCGGCAGCCGAGCCCCTGCATAAAATCATCACCCCGTGGCAGAGAGAATGCCAAGAACATATTGGTGGATTTAACGCCACTGGATTCGACGCACGTGGCGCGTTGTATTTTACAAGAGAAATATTCGATCTCTTCTACCCAAGCTATGGAGATACTTGGCCGATGTTCCAAGGCGCCATAGGGATGACTTACGAGCAAGGAGGTAGTGGTCGAGCAGGTAGGTCTATCATTACTGAGACAGGCGATATTTTATCACTGAGCTATAGAATCGAAAATCACCACTCCACAGCGATATCTACGATTGAAGCTGCTATTCACCATAAAGACAGACTGCTTAAAGAATTTGCTGCTTACCATCGAAGAAATATTGAGGAACCCTGGGGAGACTTCAAGGCGTATTTAATTCCCATGGAGGGAAATGATCTTTCTAAAGTGGCTTGGCTTACCGATTTACTCGACCGGCAGGGTTTAAAGTACTCAACAGCTAGAGGATCGAAAAAGCAAGTCACCGCCCTTGACTACACTTCGTTAAACTCTACCCTTGTGCGCCCACTTAAAGGAGATCTAGTAATAGACGCTCATCAACCCAACTCCGCTCTCCTTCAAGTCCTCTTCGACCCAGATCCCGAACTCAGCGATTCTCTAACCTACGACATCACCACATGGGCGTTGCCATTTGCTTATGGACTGAAATGCTTTGGCTTGAATGAAAGCATTGACATAACTGAAGGTTTCATCACTCCCTTAAACCCCACAAAACTCGACACCACTTCTGCTCCCTACGCTTGGATTATCGATTACAGCACAGATGCCGGCACCCCCTTACTTGCTAATCTTCTCGATGAAGGCATTAAGGTGCGTGTCGCAGACTCCCCTTTCACAAATTCAGGTGAGAAATTCACAGCGGGTACACTTGTCATAACGAAACGGAATAACGAAGACAAGCTTGGGGATATAGAATCTATTATTACTGAATACATATCTAAGACTGCTGGAATTCGAGTATTAAAAACTCACAGCGGAATGAGTGAAGAAGGTCCTGATTTAGGCTCTGATCATTTCCAATATATTAAATCTCCGAGTATAGCTGTAATTTCTGGAGACGAAGTTTCATCACTTAGTTTTGGTGAGATCTTACACAGATTTGAGATCATTTACAATTATCCGATTACTGTTATTTCTAACCGCAAGAGGATGGATTTAGACAGCTACGATGTACTAATCATCCCTCGCAGTTGGATAAATTTTAATGATGATGAACTAAAAGAGCTAAAAAACTGGGTGGCTGCAGGAGGAAGCCTTATCTCAATTGGAGGGTCATGCAGAAATTTTGCAGACAAGAATGGTTGGGGATTGACGCGCTTTAGTGGCGAGATGGATGAATCTAATAGAACGGCTGAATACGATGCACATTCAGCCTCAGATTTATATGCGCCTTTTGCTCTTAATAACCGGTTGAGCATCATGGATCAAATTCCCGGAGCAGTGTATTCCATTTCAATAGACTCCACACACCCCTTATCTTTCGGGTATAGCTCAACTTACTTAAGTATTAAAACCTCATCCATGAGATTCTCACCTCTCTCCTCTGACGGTGGCACAAACGTTGGTGTATTAAAAGGTGACGCTGAAGCCTTAACTGGCTTTGCAGGGGAAAGAGCTAATGAAAAACTGAATAACAGTTTAAGTTTTGGGGTTCAATCTATCGGATCTGGCTCAGCCATATACATTATAGACAACGTGCTTTTCCGTGGATTTTGGAAGAACGGACATAAGTTTTTTGCGAATGCAGTGTTCTTCAGTCCTGTGATGTAAAATTCTTACAACACAAAAGAGAGACGAA
>JABISU010000111.1 GCA_018700255.1 Flavobacteriales bacterium
AGGGCCATATTGTGAGGCGCTGCTACTACTGCAATCCCTGAGTAACGCATTCTCATCATAGTGTCTTGGAAGTACTTGACTGCCGCGTCGAGTTCCTCCCATTCTTGTTCCACAGCTAGCATGAAGATCATCCCTACGTTAGCTCCGGCACTAAAATTACCCCCGTTGTTACTAACCACCACTCCTTTGTACCCCTCTTCCGCAAGGTCTATGATCTTGTTGAGACCCTGCAGCACTTCCCCACCGATTGAGTTCATCTTGGTGTGGAATTCGATATTTAGAATTCCGTCCCCTATGTCCTTAATTGTTGTTCCGCTATTAGACCAAACTACCTTATCGTCACCCACATACTCTAGATTCACCCTACCATCCTGGCCTGGTATCACCTTATATGATTTACTCACTGGATCATAACATTCTCTCGTGCTATTAACGACTCTATAAAAGGAGTCATGACCAGCTTCGAGCATTTCGCCCACCCAATCCGCAACATTATGCCCACGCTCTTTCGCAATTTCACTAGCCTCCTTAATTCCGATCGCATCCCAGCTCTCGAAAGCACCTAACTCCCAACCGAATCCAGCTCTAAGCGCATCGTCTATTCGGTAAATTTCATCGCTAATCTCAGGGATGCGATAACTCACATACGAGAACACATCGGTAAAAATTTTACGATAGAAGTCCCCGGCTTCGTCTTGACCATTGAAAAGTAGCTTCGTCCTAGGCTTAAGATCGTCGACCTGTTTTGCGGCCTCGAGCGTGGCGTACTTTATTTTCTCTTTATCTCTATACTCAAGAGTTTTAAGGTCGAGGACTTGAATGTTACGCTTTCCTTTCGCGTCCTTAGTTTTCTTGTAAAAGCCTTGTCCTGATTTACTACCTAACCAGTTGTTGTCAACTAAATGTTGAACATATCCAGGAATTTTAAAGGACTCAGATCTTTCGTCATTAGGGCAATTAGAAGCTACTCCATTAGCGACGTGTACTAGCGTGTCTAATCCCACAACGTCACAAGTTCTAAAGGTCGCACTCTTAGGTCTACCCATAGCTGGGCCTGTTAGTTTATCAACTTTCTCAATTGAAAGCCCCATATCCTCAACTGTGTGAAATAGTGCTTGGATTGCGAAAACACCAACCCTGTTTGCAATAAACGCTGGAGTGTCCTTACATAGAACGCTCTGTTTACCGAGTACGGACTCACCATATCCCATAAAGAAATCTATAACCCGCTGATCTGTTTTAGGTCCAGGAATTATTTCTAGTAGTTGTAAATAACGAGGAGGATTAAAGAAGTGTGTTCCACAAAAATGCTCTTGGAAATCTTCAGAACGCCCTTCACTTAATTGAGAAATTGGAATACCACTCGTGTTTGAAGTAATAAGAGTTCCTGGCTTGCGATATTCTTCTACACGCTCAAAAAGCTGTTGTTTAATATCTAACCTTTCTACGATAACCTCAATAATCCAATCACATTCTGCAATTCGACTAAGATCATCGTCAAAATTACCACATTCAATACGCTTAACAAACCTTTTTGAATAAAGGGGAGCAGGTTTTGATTTCATGGAAGCTTTCAAAGCTCCTTCTGCAGGGCTATTTCTTGGGCCTTCTTTTGAGGGTAGGTCGAGGAGTAGAACCTCTGACCCTGTTTGTGCTAAGTGGCAGGCAATAGCCGACCCCATAACTCCAGATCCCAGGACTGCAACCCGACGAATTTGATGTGTTTTAATAGGTGTGCTCATTTTTTAATGGCATTAGATGTTCTGGGTCTTCGAGAATAGAGTTTAATCGCTGAAGACCTTCGTTTAGTTCTTTTAATGTTTCTGAGCCAAGCATTGCGGCTAGGCGTTTGTTAATTCCCACAACAAGATCTCTTGCTTGGCGGCGAGAGTCAACACCAAGTGGAGTCAGGAATACTCGGACGGATCTTCCATCATTAGGATCAGGGCGACGTTCTATAAGCCCCTTATCTTCCATTCCATTAAGTGTACGAGATAGTGAGGTGGGTTCCATTCCCATTCTCGGTCCTAATTTAGTGCTTGGTGTTCCTTCACGTTCAATACTTAAAAGGGCATAACCTACAGACATTGTTATTCCCCTTCTTTCCGCTTCTGCAGAATAAAGGCGAGCAAGTTTTGCCCATCCCCACCGTAAATTGAAGTCTATTGTTTCTTGTTGTGTCATTAAGGTCGCGTAAGTTACAACAAATATACTATGCGTGCATAATAAAACAAACTGATTTTAATCAGTTTTATTTTGTGTAAGTACTTATTCCTTGCGTACTTGTATGTCATGAATAATTTTGAGTCAAAGTTTAAGAATAAGTTAGTAACGAGTATCATTGACAGTGCTACCGAAGGGATAATTGTTGCCAAAAAATCTGGTGTAATTGTATATTCAAATACAGCATCTAATAATATGTTTAAGTATAGACTTGGTGAGTTAGATGGAATGTCTATTGAGGAACTGGTTCCCTTTCAAGTTAGAAAAGAACACTCTAAGCAGCGCGAATCATACCAGAATAAGCCTGAGAAAAAGTCTATGGGAATGGGGCGTGATCTTGAGGGAAAGAAGAAAAACGGTACCGTTTTTCCAGTGGAGATTTCACTGACGCCTGTTACTATTGATGATGAAATGTTAGTGGCTGCCTTGATAACAGATATAAGTGAAAGGAAATTGTTAGAGAAACGAGTTCATAAACTCAATGCAACACTAGAGGAGAGAGTCCAAGAGAAGATAAAGGAAGTAAGGCGCACTCAGCACTTATATGATGCAGTTGCAAGAAATTACCCTAATGGTACAATTAGTGTCCTTGATAAAAATCTTAACTACATTATGGTTGAGGGTCGAGAACTTTTTGAATTAAATATTACTACTGAAGCTCTAAAAGGCAGTTCGTACTTAAAACAATTGCCTGAAGAAGTGCAGGAAATGGTAGAGGGTAAGTTAAATCTCGCTCTTAAAGGTGAAAGCGGAGATTTAGAGCTTTCCCATGGAGGTGAATTCTACAGGTTTGATGCCGTTCCACTCGATGATATGGATGGCGGTAGCAAGGGAGTGCTAGTGGTTGAGCAGAATATTACTGCCATTAGAAAAGCATTAGATAAAGAAAGAGATCTTAATGAGTTAAAGTCGCGTTTCGTTTCTATGACTTCTCATGAATTTAGGACTCCACTCAGTACAATTTCGTCATCGGCTGATTTGGCGAATCAGTATTATCAGCGTGGCAGTGAAGATAAAGCGGCCCGTCATCTTAACCGCATTCGAGAGTCGGTAAAGCACATGGTTTCTATACTTGATGATTACTTGAGCCTAGAGAAATTTGAGGGTGGATCTTGGAATGATAATTTTGAAGTTATCGACTTTAAAGCTATTCTCGCTTCGGTTATTTCAGACCAAAAAAAAATCATCAAACCTTCACAAAAAATCCAATTCTCCTACGAGATCACTTCTTCAGATAAACAAATAGGCCTTGAGATGGCTTTAAAAGGAATAGCTAGCAACCTGATCTCCAACGCTTCGAAATATTCCGATGAGGGTAAGACTATAAAAGTTGTGTTTTCTGAAAGTGATTTTTCATGGAGTTTAAGAGTTGAAGACCAGGGTATTGGTATTAATAAAGATGAGCAAGAACAAGTATTCGTGCAGTTTTTTAGAAGTGACCGCACAAATCATATTCCCGGAACTGGTGTAGGGCTTGATCTTGTAAGTAAATATGTAAAAGCACTAGGTGGTGAAATAAGTTTAGAAAGTAATGAGGGTGTTGGAAGTGTGTTTGAAGCTGTTTGGCCTAAAGAATTAGAACAAAAAAATAAGTCATGGTAGGAACTTTATTAGTTATTGACGATCAGCTAACTGTTCGCGAAAATGTTTCTGAACTGCTTGAATTAGCGGGGCATCAAGTGATTCAAGCAAAGAATGGTGTTGAGGGAATTAGGATGGCTAAGGCTCATTTACCCGATATGATTATTTGTGATATTATGATGCCAGAGCTCGATGGGTATTCTGTAGCCGATGTACTTGGTAGGCAGAAGGAAACTGCTGCAATTCCGCTAATTTTCCTTACAGCAAAGTCTGAAAAGGAAGATTTCAGAAAGGGGCTTGAACGTGGAGCGGTTGATTATATAACTAAGCCTTTTGAAAGTGTTGACCTTCTAGAAACAGTTGAAATGCGACTTGGTAAATTAAGGCTTTCTAAGCCTGTTAGTGCAGGTAGAGCTGCGTGGGAAAATTGGGCTAAAAGTCTTAATTCTAATGAACCTAAATCTTTGACAGGGAAACACCTTCATGTCTGTGACTATGCTAAAAATGACACAATATATTTAGAGGGTGACCAATCTAAAGAGGTGTATTTTGTAATAAAGGGAGGTGTGAGGTTAGAAAGACTTAATTCAAGAGGAAAACGTATTTGTTCTGGTGTAATGAGAGCAGGGAATTTCTTTGGGTACGCTCCGGGATTTCAGGAAGGCAATCACATCGATGGAGCTGTAGCTATTGAACAGTCGATAGTTGTTAGAATTCCACAATCAGAATTTCTTCCAATGTTTTCTGCTCAGCCTGAGTTAGCTGTAGAGTTGTTACGCCAAATAATGAAAGAAAATGAAACTCTTGGAATTTTTGCATTATCTATGGCATATGGTTCTGCTAAAGAAAATACAGCTCGAGCTCTTCTTCATTTTGCGGAAGAAATAGAAGGTGACTTAGTTGTTCGTCTTTCCAGAGATGATCTGGCTAATTCTGTGGGAATGGCACCAGAATCAATCAGTAGAACTTTAGCTATATTTAAAGCAGAAGATGTAATTGAGACTCATGGTAGAGCAATTCACCTTCTAGATGTAGATTCACTCGAAGATGAGTTGGGCTAGTATTCTTGATTGTATTGTGTGATTTGAATCATGATTTGTTTTTGTTAGAATCACGATTTTTGACATCATGAAAAAAATTGCGGTCATAGCGGATTCTAACACTTTAGATGTGGATTGTGTGGAGAAGGTAAAATCACTTCTTGCAGACTCTAACGTTGAGGCAGTATTAATTTTCTTGTTTAACGATGAAGCTAACAATGAAGGCAACAAGATGCTTATGAAAGTTAGAGAAGTGTTGCATAGTAAAGCGATTATAGATTCTAAAGCGATTTCAATTTCTCTAAGGATTGAAGAGGTGATTATTAAATCTCCAAATAAATTACCGTACTATTTAGAAAACAATAAGTTTACAACTATTGTAGATTGCCAGCGCATTCCCTTATCTAATAATTATTGTTCAGATAGAGTAAAGGTTGTGTTTTTGAAATAGGAAATGAGTGAAGAAAGCTGTCCTACATCATTAAATAGTGATAGAAGGAATTCTGGTAAACATAAATATGATACTCTTAGTGGAATTGCTAAGTGGGAGTATTTAGATAGAGACGACTTCTATGATAAATATGTTCGCCAGGTAGAAGAAGGTGGACTTGTTCAGTTCTTCATTCCTGGAATTGGATGTGCTTCTTGCGTCTCTCTTCTTGAGCGTTTGCCTGAAAAGAACTCTGCTGTGATAAGGTCTGAAGTTAATTTCGCTAATAAGCAGCTAACTGTTACTTTTGATAAAAACAAGCTGCCATTAAGCCAACTAGCTGCTTGGCTTGAAGAGCTTGGGTATACTCCCGAGTTTCAAGAAAAAACTACCGATGAAAAAAAAACTTCACGCAGAAGTTTAATTGCTCGATTAGCTGTTGCCGGTTTTGCCTTTGGTAATATAATGCTTCTTGCTTTTAGCGATTATCTCGGAGGTGAAGATTTCGATCTTTCGGGATTTAAAGATGTATTTGGTCCGATAAGTTTATTCCTTTCTATTCCCGTTGTTTTATACAGTGGCTCAGTATATTTTAAAAGTGCTTGGAATGCTTTAAGAGCCGGAGTATTGAACATAGATGTCCCTGTAGCGTTAGGTATTGCAACTCTATTCATACGTAGTACTATGGATGTAGTCCAAAATGGTGGGATGGGTTATTTCGACTCACTTGCTGGCCTCGTTTTCTTTCTCTTAATAGGCAAGTGGTACCAAACCAAAACATACGATGATCTCAACTACGAACGAGATTATAAGAGTTGGTTTCCGATTAATGTGATGAAGCAGAACGCTGACGACTCACTATCCTCCACACCTATTTCTGATTTGTCAACAGGTGATATTATACGGATTCATCATGGAGAGATTGTTCCGGCTGATGCTTTGTTACTTTCAGGAATAGGATTACTAGATAAGTCATTCACAACAGGTGAAAGTAACCCTGAGGAAATTAATGAAGGAGAGGAAATTGAAGCTGGAGGCAGGCAGCTTGGTGGTGCAATTGTTCTCAGAGTTGTTCGTCCTGTTGAGCAAAGCCAATTAACTAGTCTCTGGAATTCAGAAGCATTCTCAAAGAATAGTGACAGAAGCATCAAAGATCCTATTGATAGAATTTCAAAACACTTTACTTTAGCTGTTTTATTGATAGCTTTTGGAACTTTACTCTTCTGGTTATATAAAGATTCATCAATTGCATGGCAAGCCTTTACGTCAACATTGATTGTTGCATGCCCTTGTGCCCTTGCACTCAGTTTGCCATTTACTTACGGTTCTGTTTTAAGATTACTTGGTCGTGAAGGAGCATACTTGAAAAACACTATGGTTGTTGAGAGAATGGCAAGAGTTGAGCACTTAGTTTTTGATAAGACAGGTACTCTCACTCCATCAAAGGATTTTGAACTTGAATTCGATTATTTTGAAAAATCATTTGTCAGTAAGCAAATGAAATCGGCAATTTCAACACTAGCAAACCAAAGCGCCCATCCGATGAGTCGGGCAATTGTTAGGTTTTGGACAGGAAGCACATATGAAGCTACTGAGTTTTCAGAAAAAGTAGGTGCAGGTGTTGAAGGAACTATTGGAGAGTTTAAAATTCAAATCGGATCTGAAAAATGGATAGGAGCACAAGGCATATATCCAGACACGATTTCTAAGACTGATGGCGACTTTCAGATTTCATATGTATTTGTTAAGGTAAATGACAAACATGCGGGAAGGTTTAGTTTTGCAAAACCTATTAGAGAAGGTGTAGATGAAGAATTAAAAGCATTAAAAGAATTCTATTCATTGCATCTGCTTTCAGGTGATTCTAACTCTGAAAGAGAGATCTTCGGTAAATGGTTCGATGATAATGCTATGCATTTTGAACAAACTCCAGAAGAAAAACGTAAATACATTTCCGCTATTCAGAATCAAAAAGGAACCCCTTTAGTTGCAATGGTAGGTGACGGACTTAATGATGCAGCAGCATTGAAGAGCTCAGATCTCGGTGTAGCAGTAGTTGACGATCTTTATGCCTTCTCACCATCATCAGATTTAATATTAGATGCTAGAAGTCTTAAAAAATGGGGTGGTATGATGCAATTCGCTAGGGCAGCTCAAAACACGGTATACATTTTATTTGGTATCTCATTCTTATACAATGCGATAGGGTTATCGTTTGCTATTCAAGGATTACTAACTCCTGTGATTGCTGCTATACTAATGCCTATAAGTTCTATGACAGTAGTAGGTGTTGCGTTATTAAGAACAAGAATTACTTGGTCTGGACTCCTTAAAAACTGACTTGAATCAAGTATTAAAACTACTTAACATGTTTTTTTGCTATAAATTAAGAGCAAATTGCAAGTCATTCCATTTCTTATTATTGTTGGATTAGTTGTAGCAGGAGGATTCCTAGTTGCGTTTTTTTGGGCATTAAATGATGGCCAATTTGATGATGATGTTACTCCGGCCCTTAGAGTCCCGGATGCTCCAAAGACGAATTCAGAAACTAAAGACAAGTTAGAAACCAAAAAATGAGTCAAGAAAAATTCTTTTACGACAACGTTATTGTCCGAATGTTCGCCAGAGCTACTATGATTTGGGGGTTAATTGGAATGACAGTCGGTTTACTTGCTGCGTCTCAGCTAGTTTGGCCTGAATTAAATGCCTCATTATCATGGTTAACTTTCGGAAGGATAAGACCATTGCATACAAATGCAGTGATCTTTGCATTCGTAGGAAACGGGATATTTACTGGAGTATACTATTCATTACAAAGACTCCTTAAGGCGAGGATGTTCTCAGATTTACTTGGGAGAATTAATTTCTGGGGGTGGCAGGCTATAATTCTGTCGGCAGTAATTACGCTCCCTATGGGTTTAACCACATCTAAAGAGTATGCTGAGTTAGAATGGCCTATCGATATTGCTATTACGCTAGTCTGGGTGGTGTTTGGAATTAACCTAATAGGTACTATTATTAAACGTCGTGAACGCCACATTTATGTTGCTATTTGGTTTTACATTGCTACATTCGTCACCGTTTCAGTTCTTCACATCGTAAACTCTTTCGAACTGCCGGTCAGCATGTTCAAGAGTTACTCTGTTTTTGCTGGAGTCCAAGATGCACTCGTTCAATGGTGGTACGGTCACAACGCAGTTGCATTCTTCTTAACTACTCCGTATTTAGGCCTAATGTATTACTTTATTCCTAAAGCTTCTGGAAGACCAGTTTACTCATATAGATTGTCGATTATTCACTTTTGGACACTAATTTTTATTTACATCTGGGCTGGACCACACCACCTTCTTTATACAGCTCTTCCGGATTGGGCTCAGAGTTTAGGTATTGTATTCTCGGTTATGCTAATTGCTCCTTCATGGGGTGGTATGCTTAACGGGCTGCTAACATTGAGAGGTGCATGGGATAAAGTAAGGGAAGATCCAGTTCTGAAATTTATGGTTGTTGCTGTATCTGCTTACGGTATGGCTACCTTAGAAGGTCCTCTTTTAGCACTGAAGAATATAAATGCAATCAGTCACTACACGGACTGGACTGTTGCTCACGTTCATGTTGGAGGACTTGGTTGGAATGGCATGCTAACTTTCGGAATGCTGTATTGGCTGATTCCTAAATTGTATGGTATTAAACTTTACAGCAAGAAAGCGGCGAATTTCCACTTTTGGATTGCGACACTTGGAATATTATTCTATGCTATTCCTCTATACTGGGCAGGATTTACTCAGGCTATGATGTGGAAGCAATTCCGACCTGAGGGTATGCTTATGTATCCTAACTTCCTTGAAACTGTAACCCAAATTCTACCTATGTACACCCTCCGTGTTTTTGGTGGAGCCCTCTACATTATCGGAGCTATTGTTATGGTTTGGAACTTAAGGAAAACTTCCCTCGTAGGTAAATTCATTAAGGAAGAGGAGGATAATGCTCCGGCATTAGAAAATCCAAAATCTAGACAAAAAGGCGAATCATTCCAGAGATTTCTTGAGCGTAAGCCTGTTAAACTTATGATTTTAAGTTTTATTACTATTCTTATCGGAGGGGTGTTTGAAATTATCCCTACTATGTTAATCGAAAGTAATGTACCTACGATTGAGTCAGTTCAACCATACACTCCTCTAGAAATAGAGGGGCGTGACCTATATATTAGGGAAGGTTGCGTAAGCTGTCACTCTCAGATGATTAGACCTTTTAGAAGCGAAACAGAACGTTACGGGGAATACTCTAAAGCTGGGGAGTTTGTATATGACCATCCACATCTTTGGGGATCAAAGAGGACAGGACCAGATTTACATAGACTCGGAAATAGATACCCAGACTCGTGGCACTATCACCACATGATAGATCCGCGGATAATGTCGCCAGGATCAATTATGCCAATGTACCCTTGGTTAATTGAAGACGATTTAGACAGTTCAACTCTAGAAGGAAAGATTTCTGCTATGCAAACTCTAGGCGTACCATATCCAGAGGGATACGGGGTTGATGATGGTAGTGGAAATAGTCCTGCAAGGGATGATATGATGTCTCAAGCCGTTGAAATTTCAAAACGCTTGAAAGCGGATGGAATTACCTGTTCTCCGGATAAAGAGATTGTTGCTTTGATATCTTATATGCAGCGTCTAGGTACAGATATTAAAGTTGATCCAAACCAAACAGAACAGTAATCATGTTGAGATTTATTAAACATCACATGACCACTTTAGAAGGTATTGAGATTTGGCCTCTATTGTCTTTTGCAATATTCTTTGTGTTTTTCGTGATACTTGCTGTCCGTGTGATTATGATGAGAAAACCACATATTGATCATTTGTCTAATCTTCCCTTTGAAGATAGAAAAACCTCTAAAATAGGGATGTGGATTCTATTGCCCTTATTAGGTATTTCCAATGGAGCAATCGCACAAGAGCTTGTAAGTGAAGTCTCAGAGGTAGCGACTTCTAATTTAGGTATCCACTTTGGGATGTCGGATGATATTTGGATTGTTATTCTTTTAAGTTCAGCAGTACTTTTTACGGCTATGATTCTTGGGGCATCAGGGGTTTTAAAAAACCTCATTGTTTTCAGTGCAAGATCATCAAAAAACCTCAATTCGCTAGGTATCCCCGTTATCGCATCGGTATTCGTTTTGACTGACTCTACTTTTTGGGGCCTAGTGTTTGGGAATATTTTCTTAATGTTATTTCTTCTTTTAATACTTAGGAATATTAGAATCTTTTCGGATGAATTACGACCTAAGAAGTTAGAGGAGGAATCATTAGAGGCAAGTTTTGTTGAAAAAGAAGCTTCTATTTGGTCAAAGATATGGAGGAGATTAAACGGGCATGTAGAAATTGCTGATGAGGCTGATCTTATGATGGATCATTCATACGACGGAATTATGGAACTAGATAACAGACTCCCGCCATGGTGGTTATATGGATTTTATACTTCTATTATGTTCGGGGTGTTGTACATATTTAACTATCATGTTTTCAAATACACGCCTTTACAAATTGAGGAATATGAACTTGAAATGATTGACGCTAAAGCAGAAGTTGATGCGTATTTAGTTAGTATGAGCTTGAATGTTGATGAGTCTTCGGTTATTTATAACCCCTCCTCACAAAGATTATTAAGTGGTAAGATTTTATATGATTTAAACTGTGTTGTATGTCACGCAACTGATGGAGGAGGAGGAGTAGGACCAAATTTTGCAGATGAATTTTGGATTAATGGTGGGAGTATTGGGGATGTATTTAAGTCAATTAAGTATGGTGTACCTTCAAAAGGTATGCGTGCCTGGGCTACAGATTTCTCACCAGTTGAAATTCAGAACCTTGCTACTTACGTAAAGAGCTTTCAAGGCACTACACCTCTTGCTCCTAAGGCGCCACAAGGCGATAAAGAGTAAGAAATTAGATGTCTCATAAGGCAATATCAAACCCAGATGAGTTTAGGGATCATATTTCTACAGTTAATCAAGATGGTGGGCGTATTTGGGTATACCCAAGATATATTCTGGGGAAGTTTCTAACCAGAAGGAAGGTTGTAGCTTATACTCTTTGGGGCTTCCTTGTTGCTGGTCCGTGGATTAAAGTTGGAGGCGAGCCACTAATGCTGTTCAATTTAGTTGAGCGTAAGTTTATCATTTTTGGCCAAATATTCTGGCCACAGGATACCTACTTATTCGTCTTTGCAATGCTTGTTTTTTTTCTTGGAGTTATTGTTTTTACCGTTGTATTCGGGAGGCTGTTTTGTGGTTGGATCTGTCCTCAAACAATTTTCCTTGAATTTATATTCCGACCAATTGAAAGATTTTTCGAAGGTGATTCTCCTGCGAGAATAAGACTTGATAAAAGTGATTGGACTTATGCTAAATTCATTAGGAAGTCAGGAAAACACATTTCGTTTTTTTTCATTTCGTTTTTTATTGCCAACACCTTCTTAGCTTATGTTATAGGTACAGAGCAACTTTTAGAGATAATCACAGACTCTCCATTTAATCATTTGGCAGGCTTATGGTCGATGATGATTTTCACAATCATTTTTTATTGGGTTTTCTCTCGGTTGCGTGAGCAGGTGTGCTCTACGATTTGTCCATACGGCAGACTTCAAGGTGTGCTAATTGACTCTGAAACTGTAAATGTTGCGTATGATTATAAAAGAGGTGAACCAAGGAGTTTGCTTAAAAGAACTAAAACTTCACTGGAACCTAAAGGTGATTGTATTGACTGTTCTCTTTGCGTTCAGGTTTGTCCTACAGGAATAGATATAAGGAATGGATTGCAGTTAGAATGCATACACTGCACAGCCTGCATAGATGCGTGTGACTCCATTATGGATAAGGTAAATAAACCCCGAGGATTGATTACTTACGCCAGTGAGAACAGCTTGAGAGAGAATAAATCATTTTCACTTTCAAATAGGACTAGAGCTTATGTAGGTGTTTTAGGGGTACTATCTTTAGTAATGTTGGGTTTATTGTTTATGAGAACTTCAATAGAACTTAATGTTTTTAGAACTCCAGGTATGTTGTATCAGGTTTCTGAATCGGGTGAGGTGAGTAATTTGTATCACTTTGTACTAGTTAATAAAACCTCTGAAGTCCTTGGAGTTGTTATGGTGTCACCGGATGAAAATTTCGAGATTGAAATAGTAGGTAATGACTATCGTGAAATCGTATTAAAGCCTGGAGTTATTACTGAAGGGGTGATGTTTATTAGGGCAGATATTGATGAAATAGATGTAGGAAGAAATAAAATTGAGTTAAGATTAATGTCGGGCGAACAGATGTATGCAAGGAGTAATACTGAGTTTCCCGCACCATTTAAATAATTACTTTTAATTATGAGCAAATCAAAATTTCATTGGGGTCATGGGATCACATTAGCACTGATATTCTTCGCTATTTTAATGGGCTACTTAGCCTACTCAGCGTTAATGTCACCAAGTTTTTTAGTTCGTGAAGACTACTATAAAGCAGAATTAGAATATTCAAGTTCAATGGATGCAGAGGTTAATGGACACAAGCTAACCTTACCTTCATTGGAGTGGGATGGAGATGTTTTAACTGCTAAATACCCAGAGAATTACGAATCATTAATAATCTCGCCTGAGATCGAAATTTACTGCCCATCTAACCCGAAATCAGATATTAAAGAAGCTGTTAAATGGAGTGAAATGGGTTTGCACTTGCATATTGAAAACCCTCCTCGAGGTCTAGCATATGTCATAATTTCATGGGAAATGGATGACGAACCAGCATTCCACCGAGTGCCGTTTCATTTCCCTTTATAGAACTTAGTCGAGTATTGTGTGCATGATAGGAGGATAAAAAAGCATCTTTTACTTGTTCATTATTCATATCGACTTTTGCTTTAGCCCAAACCTCATCCTGTTTAGATATACTTCTTACCCCCGATTCTACATACTCGAATAATATACCTGCTCAGATGAGTAGATTTCATTTTATAAGATCCCTATTAAAAAAGACTCCTTTATTTTCATTTCTTTCTATGGATTGTTGAAGAATAAGTAAGGCAACCTGAATAATGTTCCTTAATTCATATAGCTTAGGGGAAACACTATACATCATACAAAGCTCCTCAACCCTTTTATACTTAATTTTCATAGATCTCCTTGCATTATTAAGCATCTTATTATCTGTATATACTCCAACACTATTACTCATAATTCTATTTACTTCAGAGAATTCTTTTTGAATATAATTAGACGAATAAGAAATCTTATTATCTGTATTCTTGTATGCTTGTATGCTCTCAGGATATTGAATACCTCTAATAATTGAGATTGAATTCATTGCACTCTCATGTGAGAACACCAAAGACTCTAATAAAGAATTCGAAGCAAGTCTATTTGCTCCATTAAGCCCTGTGTTTGCACATTCCCCACAAGCATAAAGATTTGGAATACTTGTTTTACCACATATATCCGTTTTAATACCACCACAAATAAAGTGTGCTGCAGGTGTAACAGGTATTCCTTCATTAGTAATATTCAATCCTAAACTCTCACATTTCTTCTTTATCTTAGGAAAACATCTTTCAAATTCTGGAACAGAGATAGAGCTGCAATCTAAAAACAAATAATCTTCCTTTGTTTTATTTATTTCTGTTGCAATAGCTCTAGCTACTATATCTCTTGTTGCTAGATCTTTCTCTTTATGGTAATTAGACATAAATCTTTTTCCATTTATAGTTCTCAATACAGCCCCTTTACCTCTAACTGCTTCTGAAATTAGAAATGAGGGTCTACTATCGGGGTTGTATAATGCCGTTGGATGAAACTGCACAAACTCCATCTTACTCACCACAGCCTTTGCTCGATAAGCCATCGCAATTCCATCTCCAGTTGATACAATAGGATTTGTAGAAACATCAAAAACTTGTCCTATCCCTCCTGTAGCCAATAAAGTGATTTTTGAAACAATTTTATGTAGTCTTTCTGATACAACATCCTGAACATATACCCCACAACAAACATCATTCTCTATTATTAGGTCTAGTGCAAAGAAGTTAGTCACTATAGAAATATTTGGCCGACTTTCTATAACCTTTAGCAACGATTCCTCTATTTCAATTCCCGTGTAATCATTATGATGTAGTATCCTATTTGAAGAGTGCCCCCCTTCTTTTACAAGATCATATTCTCTCTTATGATTTTTATCAAAATCCACTCCATATCTAAGAAGTTCTTCCAATCTATTTGGAGCTTTCTCAACAACAAACTTTACTATCTCAGGTTTAGACAAACCATCACCTGCCGCAAGAGTATCATGAATATGTTTCTCGAAAGAATCATTAATAAAATCTGATACAACAGCTATACCTCCCTGGGCATATTTAGTACTTCCTTCATTAGCCTCTGACTTTGTGACAATTGTAATTGTTGATTCAGGAAGGTGTTCTGAAACCTTTAAAGCAAAACTCAGCCCGGCTATTCCAGAGCCAATCACTAAATAATCCGTCAACATATTTCTAACATTCTTTGAACAGATTGATGTGCTTTTGTTATTAGTTGTTTGTCTATTATGACTTCGGGAGATTCATTTTTTAAACATTGATACAATTTCCTGAGGGTATTTTTTTTCATATAAGGACACTGTTGACAAGCACTACAACTACTTACAACAGGAGCAATAATAAAAGTCTTATCTGGATTTGATTTTCTCATCTGATACAGAAGGAAATATTCAGTTGCAACAATATATGTTCTAGCAGAATCTCTTCTTGTATAATCTAGTAACGCTGTTGTAGAACCAACAAAATCGGCGTATTCTAATAAATAAGAGGTGCATTCAGGATGAGCAATAACTTTAGAGTTAGGATATTTTTTCTTTAGCTTAATAATCTCATTTTCTGAGAATTCCTGATGTACAATACAAGTTCCGTCCCATAACACTAATTCTCTACCACTTAATCTTGCTAGATATCTGCCAAGATTCTTGTCAGGCGCGAATATGATTTTCTTACTCTTTGGAATTGATTCTATGACTTTTAAGGCATTAGATGAAGTGCAAATAATATCACTTAGTGCTTTTATCTCTGCTGAACAATTTATATATGAGACTACAATATGATCTGAATAACCCTTAATAAACTCCTCAAATTTATCAGATGGACAAGAGTCGGAGAGTGAACACCCAGCCTCCATGTCTGGTATAATAACTTTCTTACTTGGATTAATAATCTTTGCTGTTTCAGCCATAAAATGTACTCCAGAGAATAGAATTATTCTAGCATCTGTCTTTGCTGCTTCTTGGGATAACCTAAGGCTATCACCAACAAAGTCAGCAATATCTTGAATAGATGGTTCTTGGTAATAATGAGAAAGGATAATAGCATTCTTCTCTTTCTTTAATTTATTTATCTTATTTACAAGGGAATCTCTTTCCATTAATCTAGCTTTAAAATATAATTACAATGAAAATAAACTAGAGATTAACTTCTCCATAAATAATACAATATAAACCATGATGACGCCCTTCCTCTGAAAAGAGATACTGTCCTTGCTTAAAATAACTAACGGATTTATTCATATTCAACTACTCTAATTAATCAAAATTACAAAAGATAAATGAACTAATAGCTTCGCAATCTTGACAATCTATGAAAATAATCTTCTGACACACATTTGCAAATCTATAAATTATTTGATGCTAATTATATGACGTATATCATACTCTTCTAATAACAAAACTCATAAGTTAGCCTGATGCGTTTAAAGATATTTACACAATAGTAGGGAGATGAAAAAACTATATGTAATTAATGTACTAATTTTTATTCTGCTAACGGGTTTTATAGTTCTTTTCACTACCTATAGTGGTGATGAAAAAATAAATATTATAATAAACTACTATGTTCTGGAAACAATATTCTAATAAAGAGATAAAAGAAATTATTTTTAATGCTCTTAAACAAAATGTCAATTACAGAAAGGAACCTGTGTTAGGGATTCCTGGATCTCATTTGGATTCTCTTACATTTTATGATGCTCCTTTTCTAAAAGAGTCTCCATTTATTACCTCACTTATTGAAAACTCAAATCATATAGGGTGCCATACACTTGTAAGTTCTGAATCAGCGTTCTCTGGAACACAAGATATAGAAAAGGACCTTATTAGAATCTGCGCAGAAGAAATCCTCTCGGGAAATAAAGATAAACAAGACGGATATATTTCCTCAGGAGGAACAGAAGCAAATATCCAAGCTATGTGGATATATCGTAATTATTTCTTAGAAGAATTTAATGCTAAAAGAAATGAAATATCAGTAATATTCTCTGAAGACACCCATTACTCCATTCCAAAAGGAGTAAATATGCTAAATCTCAATTCACTTATACTAAAGGTAGATAAAAAGAATAGACAGATTAAATTAGACCTTTTACAAAAAGACATCAAATCTGCTCAAAACAATGGTGTTAAGTACTTTATTGTTATTCTGAATATGGCTACCACTATGTTTGGCTCTGTAGATGATATTAATGGAGTAACGAATATTCTAAAGAAACAAAAATCAAATTATAAAGTACATATAGATGGGGCTTTTGGAGGATTTATCTATCCATTTACAAACCTGAAAAACTATTATAATTTCCAAAATCCAGAAATCACTTCTTTTTCGTTAGATGCACATAAGATGCTTCAAGCTCCTTATGGTACTGGTATCTTTCTTGTCCGAAAGGGGTATATGAAATATGTACTTACAAAAGAAGCTGAATATATTAATGGGAAAGATCACACCATATGCGGTAGCAGATCAGGAGCAAATGCTATAGCAGTATGGATAATTCTTCATATGTATGGGTCTGAAGGGTGGTTAAATAAGATGGTGTCTATCAACAATCGAACTAATAGGTTCTGTGATAGATTAGATGAACTAAATATTTCATATTACAGAAATCCATACATTAATCTTGTAGCAATTAGTTCAAAAGAGATCTCTCAGGAATTAGCCCGAAAATTCTATCTTGTACCAGATAGTTATAATGGGGATCAATCCTGGTGGAAAATTGTTGTAATGGATCATGTGAAAGATGTGTTATTAGATAAATTTATATTAAATCTACAGCAATATAAAAGTGAAAAAAAGTCGGGATGAGAGCGTTCCCTTTAGCCCAATCACATAATCACAGAAAATTTTAAAGCTGAAACCCACCATTTTTTCTCCGCTAATCAATTAGATTGTACTAACTTATAATATTATTGAGATTTACAAATTAGGGGTTTTATTAGAATATTTTTATTTGAGAATATTTTAGGTCCACTTGAATATACTTTAGAATTCTAATGACCTTTGTAATTAATTAAGATTAAATCGGAAAATTTCATATCACTTTACAATCTTGATTTTAATTGACTTTTTGTGTACATTACAGGATGTTTAAAAAACAACATGCATTCGTATTTCTTTTTCTTTTAACGGCTGTTGTTTCTTTAGCCCAAACATCTTCTTGTCTAGACATCCTTCCTAATCCAGACGCTGGTAATTCTGCTTTTTCTGAATTCGATAGATATATAAACGTTTTAGGAACGATTAAGTTTTATGCAGAACCTGGAGTAAGCGATGCTCAACTTCTTCACGCAGCTTCTATAGGAGCTGAACTTTTAGATAATGATGAAAATGGGGTAGTAGATGATATAGATTTAGCTGAGCAGTTAATTAGCATTAACGCAGTCATGCCACTATTTTCTGAAGATGGATCCCTTGCTGAAAATGCTATGATGGATAATTGGGATGATTCATTCTGTGTTTCAGCAGTCTTATACTCTCAAGAAATATCTCCATGGGCTCCAGTTGATTGGTTTGAAGACGCTTGTTTAGAAGAAATTTTACACACCATAAATGTTTGTGGTCATGTTGAACTTTATCCATCTACTTTCGCTCTAGCCCCCCCCGGCGGATCCTTACTTTGTCAAGCGATGGATCTCGCACGCGGCGGTCAATTTCTCGGAGTTCCTGGTTCATACCCAGAAGAAGCTTGGTTTCACTACACAGATGTTACATGTGATTACGAGTGTATGGCTATTGAATATTTATACTGGTGCATTGCAACAGATATGGGAGTGCTAAATACTCCAGGAATATGTGCTGCAATTGAAGAGGAGTGGGAGCCCTGCTCTCCTGAACTTTTTGAAAACACTGATGCAATGATGCATAGTATAGTAAATAACCCTGCTTATAAATTGCCGCAACTTGCTCCCAACGGAATTTACTGCCCTATTGTTTCTATTTCTGAAACTACACCTAAAGTTCCACCTAACGTTTATCCAAATCCATCTAATAACCAAATTACAATTGATTTAAACTCATTATCATCAAATGCAAAAATCTGTTTAATTACTGAGACTTCAGGTAGGGAGGTGTTTTCGGATGAAATAAATACTGCCTCACAGAGCGTATTACTTGATGTAGATTTAGTTTCGGGGATATATCTTCTATCTCTCTATTCGAAGACAGAAGCATTACTTTATTCAACAAGCATATTAATAAATTAACATGAAACGTATTGGATTTTTACCACGTCTTGGAGCTGCGGTTATTGATTGGATTTTTGGCGGTTTTTTTGCCGGAGGTCTGGCAGCTATTTTTGGAGTATTTGGTCTTGGGGCAGGAGGTGCAATAGGATTAGCTGTTGAAGAACTAGCTGAGATAGAAAGCGCACTAGAGGCAGCAGGTCTTGGGGCTGGAATTGGTGCGATAGTCGGTTTGATAAGCGGTTTTGTGATTGGGTATTTTTTGTATTCTCTTATTGAAGCCTTTACAGGTGCAAGTCCAGGAAAAATGGTGCTTGGTTATATAGTGGGTAATGAAGATGGTAGCGCTGGGGATTTAAGTCTTTATTTAAAACGTTGGGTGATTAAAAATGCTTCTAGCGTTTTTTCTATGCTTGCATTATTGACAGGACTAGTTTTCCTTGAACCTATAGGATCTTTGATAGGTGTTGTTATGTTTTTTGGGTGCTTTTTAGCTCTTACTGAGCAGTGTCAAGCACTACACGATAAGATTGCTAAGACTGCAATTTATAATAAACAGGATTTAATATAAAAGGAGCTGTTTAAGTTAGTCCAGCACTAGTTTTAATTTCCTCCACCACGCTAGGGTCGAGGAGAGTTGAGGTGTCACCTAGATTACTTACATCTCCTTCTGCGATTTTCCTCAGTATTCTTCTCATTATTTTACCGGAACGAGTTTTTGGAAGACCACTAACTATTAAAATTTTATCAGGTTTAGCAATGGGGCCTATAAATTCTATAACAGTTTTATTTACCTCCTTAATAAACGCATCCATGTCTGTAGGTTGTGAGTGACATATAGCATAAGCGTATATGCCTTGACCTTTTATTTCATGTGGGAATCCAACCACGGCAGTTTCGACTACGTTTTCGTGTTCGTCTATGGCAGCTTCTATTTCTGCAGTTCCAAACCTATGTCCACT
>JABISU010000301.1 GCA_018700255.1 Flavobacteriales bacterium
GCCATTAGATTTGGCCATTGGTAAGAAAGAAATTAAAATCGCCGACCTCCTCCGCAAACACGGAGGCAAGACGGGTGCAGAATTGAAAGCTGAAGCTTCGGTTGGTCAGATTACAAAAGATTTTTATGCCAAGTATAATATTGGAGAGGAATATCAAATAAGCTTTGAGAAACTCGTTGAAATCTCCAAAGGGGAGGATGACAGATCGAATATTTTAGAAGGATTAAAGTTTTTCCAAATAGAAGACTACAGCAAGACAACTGCTACACAGAAATTCTTTACTCCAGATGACGAGGCTGCCCCCGGGCCTCCTCCGTTTATAATTAGACACAAATATGTTTTAGGGGAATACCTTGTTGAAGAAGTCGACTTTCCTACTCCTGAAGGAGGTGTGAAAAAGGTTAAACATGTGCTTGTCCAATTGGGTAATACAGACAAATTTTTAATGCATGGTTTTGATGTTAAGATTATTCACTTAGCACTGATAACCAAAACTGGGAAGAATAAGTTCAGTACCAAAGAAGTTGGAATAAAAGATAATGGTGAAGAATTCAGTATTATAGGAAGCGGCACAATTCGTAAGGGATTCACAAATGGCGAATTTGAACTTATTGAAAACGGCATGATTGTGATAAAATACAAGTACACGTTGGAATATGAGTAAATCTGTATTGGTAATCGCAGCCGTGTTGGTTGTGGGGTGATTTACTTTGGGGCTAGCTTTCTCTTGTACGTAAGATTAGCTAAATCGATTGGGTGGCGTGAATCCACGTTTAGTTTTCGCCCCGTTTCTACGATAGTAAAGTCATCTAGAATCGTTAAAGCATGATAATCAAGTAACACGTGGCAGTTGGCACACAGGCAAAGAATGTTAGCCAAATTATCTTTGCCATTATGAGGCTTTCCTAATGGGCGTATGTGGCAACCTTCCGCATATTTTGCAACAGGTGTTACAAGGGTTGTGCTGCATGCTTGGCATTCATAGTCGTAAAGTTTCTTTACTTGATCCGCTACTCTCGAATCTCGGACAACTCGAACAACCTCTGACCTTTTACGTTTAGGAGCTGAATCGCTACCTGTTACAATCTCATGTTCTGGTGCAGAACTTGTCAGCGTTGGAGTGACCGAGTTGCATTTAATGAGTTTGTATCTCCAAATTTTGAAACCATCCCTACCTGTATCTGGCCAGTATCTTTCGACTCTGTATAAGCCGTCATAGCGATAACCTGAGCTAGGGGCGTAAGGAGATTTCAGTTTTGGGCCTCTTGTAACTCGAACTGGGATTCCCTCCGTTTGGTTCTGGGCGAGAGCAAGATTGCCTTTTGTAAATGGCTGGTCGTGTATTTGTCTCCCGGAGTTAAGGTCTCGCCCCCCTTCGCCCGTATAAATAATTTCGTCACCAAAATCTTCGTCATCTATGTAGCCTTCATTGAGTACGATTGCTGCAGCGCCGGGGGCAATCCCTTGTATTAACCCTCGATGAACATCGGCGTCATGAAGAGCTCTGCGATCAGCAAAGGCTGCCCCTTCCTCGATTCCGGGAATCTCTCCGTACATTACATCGTCTCTCATCGGTTAGTCTCCTTAATCAGTTTTTGAACTATGGGCTTATCGGCTGGGGCAAATTCGTACTGGGTAAGTTGGTTTACTGAGATCCACTCTGCGTTTTTATGGGAGTGTAAAACGATTTCACCTGAATCATAATTTGCAGTAAACGAGTATAGCTCAATTTCAAAGTCACCGTAGTCATGCTCTACGACAACAAAGGGATTAAGATCAGTTATCTTTAGCTCAAGTTCCTCTGTGATTTCTCTGACTAGACAAGTTTCTAAGGATTCACCTTCCTCTACTTTGCCACCCGGAAACTCCCATAGGCCAGCTAACCTTTCTGGATGAGTGCGTTGAGTGATTAGTAACCGATCAGCTTTCTGGATGATGGCTGCTGTGACTGTTATTTTTTGACTCAATTGAGGCTTCTTTGGTGGGCTTGTTTGATGGCGGTTAGAATCAATTCTCGGTTGGAGTTGAGCTCTTCTTCGCTGAGTCTTAATTCGTATTTACCCCAGCGAGAATATGCTGTTACTTCTAGGCCAGCTTCCTCGAATTGTTGTACCATTTCATCTTCCTTTTCCATTCTGATACTTATGTTGAGATTGCGCTTTCTTGTCTTAAAAGTTGTGAAGTTATTTACGA
>JABISU010000303.1 GCA_018700255.1 Flavobacteriales bacterium
AAATATCTTACCCCAGCCTTTTTAATAGCTATATTTTTAATCTGCTCTTCCATCTACGCACAAAATAGCGGACTTACTACCGCAAAAGAGTCTTGGCCTGCCGGTCAAGCTGGTGAAGATTACAACGTAAATGATCCAAACGGTGAGCAAGATGGTGCCTGGATACGAGTGTACCCTGACGGGGCTTTATACTATTCCGGTGCATTCAACCATGGAACTCCTGAAGGTGAAATCTTGTATTTCTATGAATCAGGTTCATTAATGTCTAAACTTGTACACCCATTTTTAGACTCATCTAGCAATACTTCAGAATTAATATCAGCAATACATTATCGCGAAAACTCCTCCGTACAAGCTTCAGGATTTTACATCTCTGTTGTTGAAGAAGTAAAACCGGTAAGGGAAGGAAGTTGGGGGTTTTATGATGAAGGTTCTAAGCAGATGAAAATGGAAACTTATTCATCAGGTTTACTTGATGGCCCTTATTGGGTCAAGGAAAAAAAAGGGCAACTGGTCGAAGAAGGGGTGTACGCTAAAGACAAATTAAACGGTGAAAAGATCACGTACTTTGACAATGGAATTGTAAGACAAAAAATAAATTACATAAACGGCAAATTAGAAGGAAGTTTTGCTGTTAACTACAACAATGGATACCCTAAAATTGAGGGCAATTATTTCGAAGGTGTGGAAAATGGAAAATGGAAAACGTTTACAGAAGAAGGGGAACTAGAACTACTTATTCAATACTCTGATGGTAAGCGTATTAAAGAAACAAGAGTAAACGGGACTTTTGAAGAGACTTATCCAGACGGCAGGTCTAAGAGTGAATATACATATAGGAATAAACTATTGGATGGGCCATTTCGGGTTTGGTATGACCAGGGGGAATATGTCATCGAAGATTTCACAGATTCAGAAACAAATGAAATATTACAAAGACAAGTATTAAAGGGGACTCAAGTATCCAGTGAGGGTGATTATTTCGAGGGTAAATTAGATGGCCCTGTTTTTTATTACAATAATATTGGAGAGCTCGAAAAAACAGTAAACTACAAAGAAGGTAAATTAGTAAGTACAGATTAATAGCCGTACTTATCTTTCCAAAGTGACTTTAAGTGAGTACGCATAGATTGCTCACGAGAATTATTTCCTGGCTCGTAAATCTTTCGCCCTTCAAGATCTTCTGGCATACATTCCTGGTTGCTGTGACCTTGTGGAGCATCGTGGTCATAAGCGTACCCTTCACCATATCCTAGTTTAGACATGAAGGATGTTGGAGCGTTACGCAAATGAAGCGGAACAGGAAGGTCTCCAGTTTCTTGCACTAAAGATTGTGCGGCATTTATGGCCATGTATGAAGCATTGCTTTTTGCACTTGAAGCTAAATACACAACGCATTGTGATAGTAAAATACGCGACTCAGGCATTCCTATGCGTTCTACTGCTTGGAAAGTTGAGGTTGCTAGGACTAACGCTGTCGGATTAGCGTTGCCTATATCTTCCGAGGCACTGATCAGCAATCTTCTTGCGATGAACTTAACATCCTCACCACCTTCTAACATTCTGGCGAGATAATAAATGGCAGCATTCGGGTCACTAGCTCTGATACTTTTAATAAATGCACTGATAATATCATAATGAGCTCCCCCTCCTTTATCATACCCTGTATCAGCAGAACCAATAAGATCCTTAACGGCTTTGTTTGTGACAGCTATAGGTCCTGAAGGTATACTTTGGACAATCATCTCAAGGACATTGAGCATTCTTCTTGCATCACCCCCACTAGCTCTCATCAAAGCATCATTCTCTACAATTGTAATCTCTCTAGAAGCGAGCATTACATCTTCCTCAATTGCCTGAGTGATTAATGATTCAAGCTCTTCTAAGGTAAGATGCTCTAGAACATAAATCTGACACCGAGATCTCAAAGCTGGAATAACCTCAAAAGAAGGATTCTCTGTCGTAGCACCAATTAAAGTAACCCATCCTTGTTCTACTGCTCCAAGTAAGCTGTCCTGTTGTGACTTAGAGAACCTGTGTATTTCATCAATAAAAAGGATGGCCCGTCCAGAAAACATTCCCCCACTTTTTGCTCTTGAAATAACATCTCTCACCTCTTTTACCCCGCTATTAATAGCTGAAAGTTGATGGAAGGGCAACTTCACTTTAGCTGCTAAAATTCTCGCTAAAGTAGTCTTGCCCACTCCAGGTGGACCCCACAGAATCATAGATGGTAAGTTTCCCGAATCGGCCGCTTTGCGCAAAACTGAGTCAGGACCAACAAGATGTGTTTGGCCTAAATATGTTTCAAGTGTTTTAGGACGCATCCGTTCCGCTAACGGCATCCCATCTGTATGTAAATTACTCTGATTCACGAATCTAATTTACACTCAAACCTTCTCTCTTGAACTATCATTCCATCAGGCCGAGAGTGTTTCCATCTCTTATGAGACCAAAGCCAATCACTCGGTGCTTCTCTTATTTCCCTTTCCAATTCACCTAAACATCTATCAAGCACCTCTCCTTTTTCAGTATCGAGAACATGCTCTTTAACTAACCTAAAGTCAACGATATACCTGCCTCTACCTGTACGTTTGACTGCTCCATATACAACGGCTGCATTATAATCCTTCGCCCACTTTTCCACCCCGAAATAAACAGCCGTTTCAACACCTAAAAATTTGGTCCACCAAGATTTATCCGCTTTAGGAGGACTCTGATCAAACCCAAACCCAACAGTTAAAGGCGCTTTTTCACTACTTGCCATATAGTTTTCCATCCAATCCTTACACTCAGAAATTTCGACCATCTTAAGCCCTAATCTTTCCCTCGAATTCCTCATCTCTTCATCTATAATGGGGTCACTCAATTTTTTGTAGAGTGCCATTGTATCAAATTTAATTTTTTGAGAAAAAGTCATAGCATACATTTCCCAATTTGCCATATGTCCACCTGCAAGAATAACAATTCTATTGTCATCATAAAGTCTATTCATCAGTTGCACTCCCTTACTTGAATACTCAACTCTATTTAGCAAGGACTTATCTGACGCAGTAAATAACTTCATCGATTCAACTGTAATATCACAAAAATTTCTGTAAAATCCTTTAGTTAATTCGCTTGCCTTTTTGTTTCCAAAAACCCTTATAAGATTCGATATAACCACTTTTTTCCTATAGCCCCCGATGGTAAACATAACAAAGGCAATAATAGAGGACTCCAAATGAAGAATCCACCAAGGTTGCCTCCCAAAACCTTTCATTGCCATTAATAATAGTTTAGATCTCAAAAGCTTCATATCATACATTTTCAATAATAAGGCCATCATAACCTACAAAAACGCCATCCGGAAGCTCCCTCTCTAAATCATCATGTTTACCAATATAGTGACTCAAATGTGTTAAGAAAGTAGCTTCTGGCTTAACCCTCTCAACGACCTGTAGGACCTCATTTAAAGTAAAATGACTTGGGTGCCTCTCCTTCCTTAACGCACTAATCACAAGCACCTTAACCCCCACCAACTTCCTAAATGTATCCTCGGGTATGAAATTAACATCTGTGATATAAGCAAAGTCACCAACCCTAAATCCACAAACTTCCAAATTTTCATGCATTACAGGCAATAAAGTCCAATCTACACCCTCCACAACGAAGCCATTTTCTTCTTCGTATTTACCCAATTTATTAATCTTTACTTTAGGCAATCCACCTTTCATTGAATCTCCAAATGCGTAGTGGAAATCTCTTTTTAGTGCAATTTCAACTCCTTTATTAGCCCAAACTTCCATAACTCTACCCTCCATTTGATTAAAAGCCCTCACATCATCCATTCCACCGACATGATCCTTATGCTCATGAGTGTAAACAATAGCATCTAACTTATTCACTCCTGCATTTAACATTTGCGCTCTAAAATCAGGTCCAGAATCAACAGCAACATTTACCCCATTTATTTCAATATAAATAGATGATCTTAATCTACAATCTTTTGGATTATCGCTAGTACAAACATCACATTTGCAGCCAATTACAGGCACGCCCTGAGAAGTTCCAGTACCCAAAAGGGTAACTTTCATTAAAGGATATCCTAAATCATATTGTTTTATAACATTCACCATACAAAGGTATCCTTACCTTTGTCAACGTGGACTCAGAACGCGTAATATTATCTGCTAAGCAGAAAGCACTCCGAATAAATCTAAACCAAGATATATATGGGACGTTTGCTGAAAATGGTGCGGGACAAGAAGTTGTGCGTCAGTTTTTTAGAGCTGGAGGCGCATCGGGTACAATTGCAAAAGCCATCAGTGCTTACGACAAAGGCTTCTCAGATGCCATCTACGGTGAGGAGAATAAAGGGCGTTATGTTTGCAGATCTCGATTAGAAAAGATGCTCAAACATGAGTACCAACTAATAGAAGATCGACTCAACAAAGAAGATCACCCGAATAGACAATACTTTGCTTTTGCAAACACTGTTACCACGATTAACTTTCATAAAACGAGCCAGGGTCATGGATGGTTTGGTGTAAAATTTCAAACTAAGGCAGGACAACCTCCTTCAGAAGTTCTATTACATGCACGGCTAGATGAAAGCGATGTCCTTCTGCAACAAATGACTACTGGAATACTTGGTACAAATTTATTATATGGGTGTTTTTTCTTCTATAAAACCCCCCTAGAGCTTCTAAAATCTATCTATGACAATCTCGACAGAAGCCGAGTGGAGATTGACATGATTCAAATGAACGGGCCTGATTTTAAAAATGTCGATAACCGACTACTTTCACTGCAATTGGTGAAAAATGGAATGACAGAAGCTGTGATTTTCTCTCCTGATGGTAAAAACCTTCAGGCAGCAGATATACTATACAAGAAAAACATACTAGCTATTAGAGGTAGCTTTCGTCCTGTCACGAAAGTGAATATTGACATGATTGCTAAAGGTCTTAGAAAATTTCGCAAAGAACCGAAAGTCGATCCTGACAACATCCAAGTACTGTTCGAAATCACTTTAAATAATCTTAAATCTGAAGGAGATGTTGATGAACAGGATTTCCTAGATAGAGCTGATATCCTATGTTCCATAGGCCAAACAGTACTCATTTCGAATTACAAAAAATATTACAAGCTCATAGAATTTTTCTCTCGACACTCTAAGAAACGCATGGGTGTTATTATGGGAGCTGCAACATTGGTTGAGATTTTTGATGAAAAATACTACCGGAACTTAAACGGTGGTATTCTTGAAGCTTTCGGCATACTCTTCTCGCGCGATTTAAAAATATTATTGTACCCCTGGAAAGATTCTAAGACAAAGGAACTGTGGACTTCTAAGACAACTCCAATTCACCCAAGACTCAAGCCTTTATATAATTATCTGATTTTTAACAAGAAAATTATTGATATTGAAGATTATAATGAGGATGTTCTATCTATTTTTTCAACTGAAGCTTTAAAACGAATTAAATCTGGCGATTCAAACTGGGAGGATATGGTTCCAACATTTGTAGACCAAATTATCAAGGAAAAATGTCTCTTCGGTTACTGTGGCACTAAGCCATCTATAGAAAATAACGAAGACCCCGCTGCTGCAGCAGCTAGAGCAATTGAACAAGACACTAAGGGTTGATTGTATTCACACACAATACAAATAAAAAAGGCTTCCCAATTAGGAAGCCTTTTTTATTTAGTTTAATTTTTATACGTAAGGTTTCTAAACAGACTCAGCCGTTTCTTCAACAACCTCAGCATTCTTGATTCCTAAAGCAATGTCGTACTCATCTTGAGATCCAACTACGAGATCTTGGAAATCCCTCGCTCCTGTACCAGCAGGTATAAGGTGTCCTACAATTACATTTTCTTTAAGTCCAAGCAAGTGATCTTGCTTACCACTAACTGCAGCTTCATTTAATACTTTAGTAGTCTCCTGGAAAGAAGCCGCAGATATAAATGAACTTGTCTGCAATGAAGCTCTCGTAATTCCCTGAAGTAGAGGTCTTGAAGTCGCAGGTATAGCATCGCGAGCATCAACAAGAGTCATATCACGACGTTTTAACGAACCATTCTCATCACGAAGACGACGAGCAGAAATCATCTGTCCTTCTTTTAACTCTTCACTATCTCCAGCATTAGAGATAACGACCATTCCGAAAATTCTATTATTCTCAATTAAGAAGTTAGATTTTTCTGCATTCTGCTTTTCTAAGAATTTAGTGTCTCCTGAATCTTCTATTACCACTTTTTTCATCATCTGACGAACGATAACCTCAAAATGCTTATCATTAATCTTCACACCCTGTAAACGGTATACATCTTGAATTTCATTTACTATATACTCTTGAACAGCAGTAGGTCCTTTAATATCAAGAATATCCTTAGGTGTAATTGCTCCATCAGAAAGAGGCATTCCAGCTCTAACAAAGTCATTATCCTGAACAAGAATATGTTTAGATAACGGTACCATGTACTTGTACTTATCACCAACACGTGATTCTACAATTACCTCACGGTTACCACGCTTAATCTTACCGTATGAAACTATTCCGTCAACTTGAGAAACAACAGCTGGATTAGAAGGGTTACGCGCTTCAAACAGCTCTGTAACACGAGGAAGACCACCTGTAATATCACCTGACTTACCAGCAACACGAGGAATCTTACAAAGTATTTGACCTAATGTCGACTTCGAACCTTCTTTAACCATAATATGAGCTCCTACAGGTAAAGAATAAGTTCTTAAAGTTTCACCTTTTTTATCGTGTATAAGGATGGCTGGATTCTTCTTCTTATCCTTAGTCTCAGTAATTACAACTTCACGGAAACCGGTCTGTTCATCAAGTTCTTCACGGAAGGTAACACCTTCTTCAATATGCTCAAAACTAATTACACCAACAGCCTCACTTATAATTGCGCTATTATATGGATCCCATTTACAAACAGATGTGTTTTTCTTAATCTTATCACCTGAATTCACAAATAGTAATGAACCATAAGGTAAAATTGTCGTAGAATACGCAACTCCTGTTTTAGGATCAACTACTTTAAACTCACTTGATCTAGACACAATTACTGTTTCAACAACTCCATCCGAATTCTTACGTTCAACAGTACGGAGATCTTCTATCTCGGCAACACCATCGAATTTAGTAAGCAACTCATTTTCATCAGAAATTTTAGACGCTGTACCAC
>JABISU010000180.1 GCA_018700255.1 Flavobacteriales bacterium
GTGAATTTCAAGTATTCTAAAATAACACCTGCAGCAATTTTAGCTGAAGGAGCGTTATTTAATCCGAACCCTTTCATTGAAGTAACCCCAAACTGAGATTGTAGTTTTTCATGAGCGAATTCTTCAGAAAAAACCCAATCATCAAGTTTAGAACGAGGCGTATCATCTCCAAATAATGAGATTAAATCTGATTCATGCCCTTTTTCACAAACCCACTCTTTGGGATTAAAGCTCTTTAGAAGTTTATCAATCCACTCTGAACTACCCTCAGCGGCAAGAAATTCTCCAGTTGAAATATCTAAGAATGCAACTCCACAACCATTTCTAGTCCAATGAAGTGCTGCTAAATAATGATTTTGCTTTGACTGTAACACTTGGTCGTGCATTACAACTCCAGGTGTGACAAGTTCAGTAACCCCCCTTTTCACTAACCCCTTAGCTTGTTTTGGATCTTCAAGCTGGTCGCAAACAGCAACTTTTAATCCCGCCCTTACAAGCTTAGGTAAATAATTATCTAAAGAATGGTGAGGGAATCCAGCTAACTCAATTTCGGAGGCACTTCCATTTCCTCTTTTTGCAAGTATAATATCTAGTACTCCAGAGGCTACAACAGCATCTTGACCGAACGTTTCGTAAAAATCGCCCACTCGAAAAAGTAGAATAGTGTCCGGATGTTTTGTTTTAATCCGGTTGTATTGCTGCATCAAAGGAGTAACCTTACCCGCCACGTCTTCTCTCGTTAAAAGTTAGAAGACCAAACTACTAATCAATCCCTAATTTAAGATTAATTATTACTATCCTTTGTCCACAACAGACGAACAAAACACAATGTTATGCGACTTTTAGGCCTTGTTTGGCAATGGACCCTTTGTGACCTTCACAATATTTCTTATCGACCACCAACTCCTTAACATCTCCGCTAGGAAGCTCGAACATTGCATCTGTTAATATTGTCTCAAGAATCCCTCTAAGTCCCCGAGCTCCTAATTTAAATTCGAGAGCTTTTTCAACGATCCAATCTAGAGCATCAGCTTTAAATTTCAGTTTAATTCCATCTAACTGAAAAAGATAAACATACTGCTTTATGATCGCGTTTTTCGGCTCTGTTAATATCCTTCGAAGAGCACCTCTGTCTAAAGTATTAAGATGTGTTAGAACAGGGAATCGACCTACTAACTCAGGGATTAAACCGTAACTCCTTAAATCAGAAGGTGCTATAAATGAAAGTATGTTAGCCTCAACTTTCGAGGCTCCACCACTTTTAAAGCCGATAGTTGATCTACTCAGTCTTCTTTCAATTTGTTTTTCAATACCTGAGAATGCTCCTCCGCAGATAAACAAAATGTTTTTCGTGTCGACCTTTATTAATTTTTGCTCTGGATGTTTACGCCCTCCTTGTGGTGGTACTTGAACTTCGGTACCTTCAAGAAGCTTCAGAAGTGCTTGTTGAACTCCTTCACCACTCACATCACGTGTAATTGATGCGTTGTCACTTTTGCGGGCAATTTTATCAATTTCATCTATAAAAACGATTCCTCGTTCAGCGGCTTCAACATCAAAATCTGCTGTTTGTAATAACCTAGATAAAACACTCTCGACATCCTCACCTACGTATCCAGCTTCGGTTAATACAGTAGCGTCGGCAATGCAAAATGGGACATCAAGCATTTTAGCTATTGTCTTAGCAAGAAGCGTTTTCCCTGTACCGGTCTCTCCAACTAGAATTACGTTTGCTTTATCTAATTCAACTTCGGATCCTTTTATTGGAGGATTCAGAAGCCTTTTGTAATGATTGTAAACAGCTACTGATAGTGTTCTTTTTGCCTCTTCTTGACCTATTACGTAATCGTCGATATAATCTTTGATTGCGAGAGGCTTTTTGAGCTCTAATTTTAATTGTTCAGTGGATTCAGTAAGAGATTCAGTATCTACAATCTCCTCAGCTTGTCTTACACATCGATCACAAATATGACCAGAAATACCAGCAATAAGTATTTCTACTTCTTCTTTATCAGTACCACAGAAAGAGCATATTTCTTTTGATACACTGTCTTTTCCTTTAGCCATTCGTATAAATAATTCTAATTAACTTCTTATAAGAACTTCATCAATCATACCGTATTTCTTAGCTTCTTCAGCCGTCATCCAGTAATCACGATCGCTATCTTCCCAAACTTGCTCGTATGTTTTTCCAGAATGGTGAGCAATGATTTCATAGAGTTCTTTTTTTAGTTTTTGAATTTCGCGTGCAGTAATTTCAATATCTGAGGCTTGCCCACGAGCACCTCCCAATGGTTGGTGTATCATTACTCGGCTATGCTTAAGACCGGTACGTTTTCCAGTTGCTCCACCACATAATAGAACGGCACCCATTGATGCAGCCATCCCTGTGCAAATAGTTGCAATTTCAGGACGGATATATTGCATGGTGTCATAAATACCTAGCCCGGCATAAACACTCCCACCTGGTGAGTTGATGTAAATCTGAATATCCTTAGCTGCGTCGGTAGACTCTAAAAACAGTAATTGTGCTTGAATAATATTAGCAATATTGTCATCAACTCCTGTTCCCATAAAGATAATTCTGTCAGCCATTAGGCGTGAGAAAACGTCTACCTCACGAAAGGGCATAGATCTTTCTTCAATGACTGTTCGTGTCATGTTTTCAGGGCCATAAGCCGATGAAATGAAATCTCCTACTGTGTGACTGCTTAAGCCGCGATCTTTTACGGCGTACTTTAAAAACTCTTTGCGATTGTTCATGATGATTGAATATGCCTGCAATTTAAGTAGCTAATGACTATGTATTAACTTTTATACCACCTGATATTCACAAAGTCAAGTATAATTACTTAACCTCAGCCGCAAGTTTTGCAAACTTTTCATAAGGAATAGACTTTTCCTTAATGCTGACAAGTGTTTTAAGATGATCTACAACTTTACGTTCCATGATTACATCAGCTATTTTACGTCTTTCGTCCTCCTTAGCTAATACACTTTTTGCAACATTGTCTAATTGCTCTTCATCTAAAGGCATGCCGTATTGAGCGTATTGAGCACCGACGAACCTTCGTGCTTCAGATTCCAATTCTTCAGCAGTAATTTTAATATTTTGATCCTTTAAAACGCTTTGCTGGACAAGCTGCCAACGCAATGAAGCGGCGTAACCATCGAATTCGTTTTCTAGCTGCTCAGGTGTAACAGGTTTATCATTAGCTGCCACAATCCAACGTTTTAAAAACTCCTCAGGTAAAGGAATTTTCATGTAATCAATAAGGTCAGTCACAAAACGGCGGCGGAAAACCCATTCCGCATCTCTGTCGAAATGTCCCTCGAGATCTTTTTCTATTTTTGAACGAAAGTCTTTTTCGCTATTGACTTCACCTTTGGGGTAAATTTTATCGAATAGACTCTGCTCAACTTCATGAGGGTCGAGGTGTTTAATTTCTTCAACAACGAATTTAAAATCTCCTTTGAGTGAGTGAACTTGCTCGTGATCAATGCCTAACATACGACCTAGATCCTCATGATTTTGGCTTACATTATTAGGATTAACTATTAAAACGTCACCAACCTTAGATCCTACAACTTTGCTTTTAGTAGCCTTATCCTCAATGAATTCAGCTGAAATAGAGCTTCGGTTTTCAATACCTCCTTCAAGTACCTCACCGTTTTCAGATAGCTGA
>JABISU010000206.1 GCA_018700255.1 Flavobacteriales bacterium
ATTTCTTACGATGCTGCTATGGAAGATGCCTGTCACTTAGAACTTCGCTTGCGCGGACTCAAGGGAGATAAGGTTGTAGACTTTGAGCCATACATTATTTGCAAAGGTGTGATCACAACACCTCATCTAGTTCAACCAGATGACAAGTTCGCAATGACTCCAGACCGCTTCCAGCGCACTATGTCTTACACATTAGGCAATGATCTGAACTACGATTACAACAGTTCTAAAGTAAATCGCACTGAGTTGCGTGAAGAAGGTTGGGGAGCTATGAAAGAACTATTCGCTTTAGCAGCTACGGCTGACAGCGTGAATCTTTCAGGCGCCACTATCGAGGCATACGCTTCTCCAGAAGGGGAGATTACTCTTAATGAGGACCTCGCTGCTGATCGTGCAGAGTCTGCACATAAAGCTCTAATGAATGAGCTAAAGAGAAAGAAGATTGAAACTGCTGAAGGTTTTTACACGCTCATGGCTAAAGGAGAAGACTGGGATGGTTTCAAGCGCCTCATGATTGCTTCTAATATTGAAGACAAAGATCTCATTCTTCGCGTACTGGAGATGTACTCTGACAAGAGTAAGCGAGAACAAGAAATTCGCAACATAGCAAAAACTTATTCTGAGATTGAAGACCAAATTCTTCCTTCTCTCCGTCGCTCTGCTATTGCCATGAACTATACTGTTGAAGGCTACACAGATGAAGAGTTAACGGCACTTGCTATGACTTCGCCTGCTACTCTTACAGTTGAGGAGTTATTATTTTCAGCTACTTTATTCCCCAATATTTCTGATAAATTAGCTGTTTACACATCTTGCTCTGGAGCTTACAGCAATGATCACCGTGGTTACAACAACGCTGGTGTGTGTCTAATGGAAATGGGACGACGTAATCAAGCTGATGAAGCTTTCAATGCTGCTCGCTCACTTTCACCTAACAACGCTGCAGTTCTAAACAACGTTGGGGCTATCGCTCGACAAAAAGGTAAGACAGATGAAGCTGCTGCTTTATTTGCAAAAGCTGGTTCTGGAGCTGAGGTAAGCTATAACAAAGGCTTAGTCGCTATTACACAAGGAAACTACGGATCAGCTATTTCTAACATGAGCGGTTCTGCTTCTGCAAACCTAGCTCTAGCTAAGCTATTGAATGGAGATGCTAACGGTGCTAAGACTACACTTATGAATGCAGAGGAGGACTCAGCAATATCGAGCTACCTACTCGCTATTTGCTGTGCTCGTTTAGACGATGCTGCTGGAGTTAAAGCAAACGTTAATGCTGCTCTAACTAAAGATGGCACCCTCCGAGGGAAAGCTCAAACAGATCTTGAGTTTGCTAATTTCCGGGCTGAGTTAGGACTGTAAAACATTCGAGCACACGCTCGTAAAAAATATAGACAAGAAAATTGAAAATTAGGATCTAGCTTCGGCTAGGTCCTTTTTTTTGATCAAAGAAATCCGTTTTCGACATCTCTCACAGGCGCATACCCTGGCTCGCATGCCAAAGAACTATACCTGCACATACACTTACGTTCATGCTATTCTTCACGCCGAGTTGTGGAATTTCAAGAAGTATGTTGGCGGAGTCACAAGTGGAGGGTTTAACTCCACGGACTTCGTTTCCGAAAACAAGAGCCCATTTCTCTCCTTTTTCAGGTTTCCATTCTTTTAGAGATATGCTTCTAGAGTCTTGCTCGATGACTGCTATTTTATATCCTTCAACTCGAAGTGCAGAAATAGCGTCTGAAGCAGATGCGTGAGCGCGCCATGGAATGTGATCGCTCGCTCCTAAGGCCGTTTTGAGAATATCGCGATGGGGTGGATGGCAAGTAATCCCGCACAATTCAACTCCAGAGATACAGAAAGCATCGCCAGTTCGAAAAAAAGCACCTACATTATTTCCACTTCTAATGTCCTCAAGAACAAAAACAACCGAAAGATGGTCCTCGTTTGTGTAATCTTCAGGTTTCACTATGAGATGTACTTAGTAAATCAAGATTTAATCGTTGAAGTGAAGAGTGAAAGGAAGACGGGTTTGGTATATATCATCTGACTCCAACATACGCTTAACTGAAAGTATATCGAGGAGAGTAGAATTGTCTTCTCCAAGTAACCCTAGAGCATCTAAACTAGATCTTACTCCAGTTAAATCTTCAATAAACACTTCAAACGGATCACGTATCTCTGGTAGATAAATATGCTCCGCATCTGGAGAACCTATAAGGTCTTTAGTGTAATTAAGAGCCGTTTCCAAATTACCTATTTCATCAACAAGTCCGATTTCTAATGCATCGTTTCCAGACCAAACCCTTCCTCTTGCCACCTCCTCAACTTGCTCAGCACTCATCCCCCTGCCTTCAGCTACTTTAGACGTAAAACCATAATAGATGTCTGAAATAATTTCATTGTAGGCATCTATTTCAAAATCAGACATAGCGAACACACCGTCGGGTTTCCCCGCGTGGCTATGCGTTGCAATTTCGTCGAATGCTATACCTAAATGTTTTTCGTACATACCTCCTACATTTGGGATAACTCCAAACACTCCTATTGATCCTGTTATGGTAGTCGGATTGGCAAAAATTCTATCTGCAGCACAGCTTATATAGTATCCACCTGATGCTGCAAGGTCACCCATACTGACAATCAGCTTCTTTCCTGCTTCTTTTAGCAAAACCGTTTCCCTCCAAATAACATCACTAGCTAGGGCACTACCTCCTGGAGAATTAACCCTTAGAACCACTGCTTTCACATCAGGAGCCAAGCGAGCAGAACGAATAGCAGCTGCTGTGGTTGCCGAACCTATAGTAGTCGCATCTCCATCACCTGACTCAATACCACCTACAGCATATACAACAGCTATTTCACCACCTAAAGGATCCTCTTCTTGATCTGAATTGTCATTGTCATTATCATCAGTAAGTGTCACAATTAAATCTGTAAAAGCTTCATTTGACATATCCATTCCGAACAGACGTTCTGACAATGTGTATTCTCCAAATGATATTGTTTCTAGTTCTAAACTATCTAAACGACTTTCTAAAAGATCATCTAACTCGTCCTCGTAGAGAGTTGCATCTATTAAACCGTGTTCAACTGCATCATCTGGTAGGCGTACCGATATGTTTTCTGCTACTGCATTAAGTTGAGAAACAGGAATATTTCTACTTACAGCTATATCTGAGCTTATTGTTTCCCAAAACTCTCCCAAAAGAGCTTCTAGCTGTTCTTTATTAGCGTCGCTGAAATTTTTGCGAAGAAGAGGTTCTACAGCAGATTTATATTTATTGTTAGGGCCTCGAAGTACCGTTACGTCAATCCCTAATTTATCAAGCAATCCAGGGAAAAACATCGATTGAGCTCGAAGTCCGAGAAGAGACATTCCGCCCGCGGGATGAAGGTAGACTTCATCTGCAACAGAGTTAAGGTAATACCCTCCTTGACTCATTGACTCACTCCAGGCTACTACCCACTTTCCAGACTCACGAAATTCATCAATCCCATCTCTAATATCTTCAAGGGTGGACGGAGATGCCGCTACACCAGAAATATTTAAGTACAGCCCCTTGATATTATCGTCAGAGGCCGCTCGGGTAAGACCATCAAGGATCTGATCTAAACCTATTTGAGGGTCAGGAGTAAGACTGGCGAAATTAAATGCGAAGGGCTCATCTCCCCCCCTCTCAACGATGTTCGCATCGAGATTCATCACAATAACGTTAGCATCTCCAGAGTAAACTTCAGCTTCAGCTTCTTCAAGTTCTGAGATCGCTCCGAAAATCCCACCTACAAGAACACCCACGAAAATAAATATGAGTAAAGTCCCAGCGATAAGCATACCGATTATTGAGCCTATAGTAGAGCTCGCAATATTTTTCATAAAATTCATTCTGCAATAATACGAATGTAAATTGCAGGGTATTGGTAAAAAATGCTGTTTCGTACAATTTATATTAGTGTGGGATCGAATTTAGGCGATCGCGTAGCCCTTTTAACGGAAGGGATAGCTCTTCTCGAAAAAGAATTGGTGGAGTTAAAAGCAATTAAGTCCTTAACTGAATCTCCTATTTATGAAACCCAGGCATGGGGAATGCCAGAAGGGACCCCTCCCTTTCTAAATCTTGTAGTGGCCATAGAAACGGATGTAACGCTGGAGAACTTACTTCCTTTGTTGCTCGAGGTAGAAAGTGCTTGTGGAAGGGAACGTAATTTAACAAAATCCGAGGGAGATCATTCTGATTCATACACAAATAGAACCCTCGATATGGATATACTACTAGATGGAGAAGTTCTCTTGAAAACTAACAATCTAATCGTTCCTCATCCCAAACTAACTCAGCGTAGATTTGTATTACAACCCTTGGCAGATCTTGACTCAAAGATGACAATTCCGGGGGAGAATTGCACAGTAGAAGAAGCTTTAAGATCTTGTCCTATTAAACCAGAAGTACTATTAAAGTAAGAAGAATGGGTCCATATGCATACATAGCGATTGAAGGAAATATCGGAGCTGGAAAAACCACTTTTAGTAAACTGATGGCGGAGAGGACTGGTAGCAAGCTCATACTTGAGAGATTCGCTGAGAATCCCTTTCTGGAAAGGTTCTATGAAGACCCTGAGAGTCACGGGTTTTCAGTAGAATTAGCTTTTGTTGCAGATAGATTTAAGCAACTGGGAGAAGTCTTGGGGAGCCGTAACTTATTTCGCCAACATGTTATAGCTGATTACAATTTTGCTAAATCACTCATATTTGCAAAGGCAAACCTGCCTAAGAATGAGTTCTCTCTTTTCAGAACTATGTTTCGCCTAATGGAAGCCCAAATCCCCTCTCCGGAAGTTATTGCAATTCTCAATCCAGGGTTAGAAAAGGTTAAGGAGCAGATTAAAGAACGAGGACGTAGCTACGAACAAGACATGCCTGAAGGATATCTCGAAAAAATCGAAAAAGGATATCTCACATATTACAAACACCATAGAGGATCAAGAGTCCTTTTGATAGACACCTCTGAACTTGACTTCCTAGAAAATTCAGAAGATTACGAAAAGCTCTTTAATAGCATTGTCATCCCTCGTAAGCCAGGAGTTTATGAAATAAAGCCTTGATATAAAATCAACATAATAGAATCACATGCGTAGAAAAGATTTTTTAAGATTAGGAGCCCTATTTGGTGGAGGAATATTTTCCGGCACTTCGTTTGGGGGCAATAAAATGAGGGGAGTTGCTGATGTCCCCATCAGTAAAGCTGTTTCTAATGCTGAAATTCAAGGAAGCATGTTTGACTATGCTGATGCTCCTATCGATAAGGTTAGAGTGGCCATTGTAGGGTTGGGGAATCGTGGAAGCACATTAATTGAGATGTTGAGCTGGCTGGTTAGGCATAATCACGCCGAAATAGTTTCTATTTGTGATGTGCAGCCTGAGTTTTTAGATAGAGCAGAAGCTAGTATCGCAAAATTCCAGAGTTCTGCTCCTAGGCGAGTAGATGGAATCTCCGATGAAAGTGCATGGCAAAACATGTGCAATACTGAAGAGGCTGACTTACTTCTAGTTGCTACCCCATGGAGATGGCATGCTCCTATGGCTATTTATGCTATGGAACAAGGATTGCACGTAGCTACGGAAGTTCCAATAGCATATACAGTACAAGAAAATTTAGATATTCTAAAGACCGCAGAAAGGACCAAGAGGCATTGTATCATGCTAGAAAACTGCTGTTACAATGAGGAAGAACTTTTTGTGTTGAATATGGTGAAAGAGGGTGCTTTCGGAGATCTAACACACGCTGAGTGTGCGTACATACACGATCTGAGACAGCTGCTTATTGATGAGAAATACTATCACGATCGTTGGCGTCTGCAACACCATCTTGAGAGAGATGGAAACCTATACACCACACATGGTCTAGGTCCTGTTTGCATGTATATGGATATTCTAAGAGGCGACAATTTGAGCCACTTAATTTCCATGAGTTCTAACGAAGCTTCCCTATCAAAAGCCCTTAGAGAATCTGAAGACCCTTCGTTAAATGCCCTAGCTAATCAAGTTAAATGTGGTGACGTAAATACTACCCTCATAAAGACTGAACAGGGAAGAAGTATTATGCTACAATTCGATGTTCATACTGGACGACCATATAATAGATTAAATAAACTCTGTGGATCGGAAGCTACTCACTATGGCTACCCTTCGAGATTGTATAAAGACCATGGACCCACTTGGAATTGGCATAGGTGGGAAAATGAAGAGGGGTACAAAGAGCATCGTGAGAAATTCGCTCATCCTATGTGGAGTGGACTACAATCTCAGATTTCAGAAAACGAACAAGGCCATGGAGGAATGGACTTTGTGATGATGTATAGACTTATTAGATCTCTCAACAAAGGTGTTTCACTTGACTTAAATGTTTACGATGGAGTGCTTTGGTCTCTCGTAGGAGCATTAAGCGAAAAAAGCGTAGCATTTGGAAACAAAAAAGTAAATATCCCTGATATTACAAACGGAGCTTGGAAAACTCCAAGGGTACACCCAGTCTTTAGGGAGTTTTAGATGAGTATCATACCTTCACAGTTAGCTACTCAACGATAAACTTATGTATTTCACCCGCTTGAGTTTTTACTGTGTAGAGTCCCTTTCCCCAGGCACTTACATTTAAAACCCAACTTGTCACCTCTCCTGTTTCCTCAACTAATTTTCCAACAGAATCAAAAACTTGAAGTTTAGACTTTGAATTTAAGGTGATTGTTAAAATCGATTTAACAGGGTTAGGGAATATCAGCACTGATAAATCTTCTAGTTCACCTACAATGGATACCGGTGAACCCAAACATTCACAGTTTTCTTGAATAACGTCATCCTGTGTGTTTTCGTCTCCATCATCGCAATCGTCCCCAATTAACACACAGCTTTCGTTGTCTTCTGTTGCATTGCTGTCATAATTACAAGCCAAAACATCCATACACCCTGGGAGGTGAACTGTAATATTTGCTACCATACCTGATCCTGCATGACCGTAGGTAGTGCAATCATATGAATAAAATCCAGGAATTGTAAATGTGTGTGTCCCTAAACAAACTGGTACAGAATCAACCGACATAGTCCCCAGTGAAAACGATTCAGGGTTATTAAACGATTCTCCAGTTATAGAACTACTCACTCCATTAACATCATGAGTTCCGCCATAATTCACCCATCCAACGGTCCATCCCACATTAACAATTATAGCATCAGGAGAATAAGACATGCCTTGGGCTGAAACAATAACATCTGCTCCTGGACAGATTTCGTCTTGGCCTATACTAAACGTGGAAGTAAGTAAGCAAAGTAAAAAAATAGATAAATATTTCATAGTCATGGATTTCGTAGAGTGCAATATAGAATAATATTCTAAACTATCCAATAAGCTCGGCCATCTTTGAGCCGATATGGGCTGGGCTATCCACAACATGGATGCCACATTCGCTCATAACGCGCTTCTTAGCTTCTGCAGTTACATCTTCTCCAGACACGATTGCTCCGGCATGACCCATGGTACGTCCTTTAGGAGCGGTAACTCCTGCGATGAATCCTACTACTGGCTTAGTTCCATTTTCTTTAATCCAGCGAGCGGCGTTTACTTCGAGGTCCCCTCCGATTTCACCGATCATCACAATCCCTTTCGTATCTTCATCCGCCATAAGTAGCTTGACAGCGTCAAGGGTAGTGGTGCCAATGATAGGATCGCCGCCAATGCCGATAGCTGTTGTTTGGCCTAAACCTGCTTTAGTGCACTGATCAACAGCTTCATAGGTGAGGGTGCCTGATTTCGATACAATACCTACTGTGCCTTTCTCAAATATAAACCCGGGCATAATACCAACCTTCGCCTCGCCAGCCGTCATAACGCCAGGGCAATTAGGGCCGATGAGGGTGCAGTCTCGCTGATCGATGTATTGCTTTACTCCTACCATATCAGCCACTGGAATACCTTCAGTGATACATATGATCACCTTAATGCCACCATCAGCTGCCTCCATAATCGCGTCCGAAGCGAAAGCTGGTGGGACGAAAAGAATACTCACGTCAGCTCCTGTTTCTTCAACAGCGTCTTGAACGGTATTAAAAACAGGTTTCCCTAGATGGGTATGACCGCCTTTTCCAGGAGTCACTCCGCCTACGACATTAGAGCCATAATCAATCATTTGGCCTGCATGAAAAGTCCCCTCACCACCAGTAAATCCTTGAACAATAATCTTTGAATCCTTATTAACTAGAACACTCATATGATGATGTATTTTTCTTCTCGTGCTTATTGCGCGACAAATTTAGACCAAACCACCTCTTTACTACCCTTTTTTCCGCACTTTTGCACTCTAAACAAATGATTTGAAAAAATCTCTTCCACAAGCCCTTGACGGCTCAACGATAGTAGCTATCTCCACCGCTCCCGGTGCAGGTGGTATTGCCGTTGTGAGAATTTCAGGACCTGATGCTTTCGGTTTCGGATCTACTGTTTTTTCTAAATCCTTAGATGCAAAGTCAGACCGGAAAGTTGTTTTCGGGCGTATCCTATCTGAATCTGGTGAAATTATTGACGAAGGACTCGCTTTAGTTCTTTGTGGTCCTCGTTCCTATACTGGAGAGGATACTATAGAATTTAATATCCACGGCTCTACATATATACAAACTGAAGTTGTCCGCTTGCTCGTTCTTGCAGGTTGCCGCCTTGCTGGACCTGGCGAGTTTACACAACGTGCCTTTTTAAATGGCCGTCTCGACCTTACCCAAGCAGAAGCCGTAGCCGACCTCATAGCCTCGGAACACAGTGGAGCGCATCGACTTGCTATTTCACAATTACGAGGAGGGTTTTCTCGCGAAATAGGTGCTTTACGTGAATCACTTATCGGATTTGCAGGTCTTCTGGAACTCGAACTTGACTTTTCGGAAGAAGACGTAGAGTTCGCTGATCGAAATCGCTTCAACGAACTCCTCAAAGATCTTCTTACGCGCATCTCTTCCCTTGCCGCCTCTTTCAGAGCTGGAAATGCTATAAAATCTGGTGTACCCATTGCCATACTTGGCGCCCCCAACGCTGGAAAGTCAACCCTTCTTAATGCTCTCGTGGGAGATGATAGAGCCATCGTTTCAGACACGCCAGGAACTACTCGCGACATTATTGAGGATACTTGCGTGATCGGCAGCACTCTTTTCCGGTTTATCGATACGGCAGGTCTTCGCCCCACAGAAGACTCAATAGAATCTGAAGGTATCAGGCGGGCCAAAGACAAAGCCGAATCCGCGCACTCTGTACTTTACCTACTCGATCCCTCAGAATACACGGCTTCATCGGGTTCTTCAGCAATCGAGGAATTAAATCTGCCTGAAGAAGTTAGTGTAATAGCCGTTTGGAATAAATGTGATCTTGGTGGAAACCACCCCCCTGTTGAAGGCGCCTCTCATACCATTGAAATATCTGCCTCAGAAGGATCTGGTTTAAATGAACTTAAAGATTTACTGAACTCATCTCACGGTCTAGAAGCCTCAGTGTCCTCTTTGGTTGTTACAAATGAAAGGCACTATGAAGCTTTAATTTTAGCTGAAAAATCTTTGCTAGCAGTCCAATCTGGATTAAATGGTGATGTTCCCTCAGACCTCGTTGCAATAGACGTACGAGAATCACTACAACACCTTGGCTCTATCACTGGTGCTGTACATGCAGATGATATCCTAGGACATATATTTTCTCATTTCTGTATCGGAAAGTAAGGGGTATAATAGTCTATCTAACTTACTAGCACTTAATCGCTGATAAGCCTTTAAAATCAACACTTACACAAAATTGTTGACTAATTCTTACCCACATTGATTTGCATTATATGTAAGTCGTCAGCCTAAGTTGGACAAAAGTTAAATTTATTAATGGACACTTTATACTTTTAGAGTGTCACAAAACTTTTGTTATGAAAAGAGGACCAGGAAGGCCCAAGAAATCTGAGGCCATAATTAAAGACATCAAACGTAAATCCAGAAGGCAATTCAGCTCCGAGGAGAAGATTGCTATTGTTATTGAAGGATTGCGTGGAGAAGAATCCATCGCTGAAATATGCAGACGAGAAGGCATCACTACTTCCTTGTTTTACAGCTGGAGCAAATCGTTCTTAGAGGCTGGAAAGCGTAGGCTTTCAGGCGACACTAAGCGTGACGCGACCAGCAATGAAGTAGGCTTGATGAGAGACGAACTAGGTAAGTACAAGGAGCTAGTGGCTGAACTCACTCTTAAAAATCATGTTTTAAAAAAGATCTCCAACGGTCTGGATTCTTAAAGGGAAAGTACATGAGATATTCAGCTGAAGAAAAAATGGAGATTATCAGTCTAATTGAGCGTTCTGAGCTTTCTGTGAAGCGTACCCTTAAAGAGATAGGCGTGTCAAGAAGTACCTTTTATAATTGGTACGATCGTTACCTTGATGGAGGTGTCGATGCTTTACATGACAGGGTGCGTAGAACGTCTTGGAATAAGATTCCAGACACATACCGAGCAAAGGTGATTGATGTTGCTCTAGACAGGACAGCAGACTCTCCTAGGGAGCTTGCCACGTTTATGACAGACAATATGAAGCACTTTATCTCTGAGAGTTCTGTGTATCGTATTCTAAAGGCTGCTGATTTAATTACTAGCCCTAACCACATACTGCTTAGAGCCAATGACGAGTTCAAGGATAAGACCACTTATGTTCATCAGATGTGGCAAACAGACTTTACGTACTTCAAAATAGAAGGGTGGGGCTGGTATTACCTCTCAACCATCTTAGATGACTACTCTCGCTTCATTATCCATCATGAGTTATGTAAGACCATGAAGACACCTGATGTTATGCGAAGCGTAGACGCTGCACTAAATAAAACTGGACTAAAAGAAGGTGAAAGGCCTAAAATCCTGTCGGATAACGGCCCTTGCTACGTCTCTAAAGAGATCAAGGAGTACATGAAGTCTAAGAGCATCAAGCAAGTTCACGGCGCTCCCATGCACCCTCAAACGCAAGGAAAAATAGAGCGCTATCACAGGACTATGAAAAACGTAGTTAAACTTGAGAAGTACTATATGCCAGAACAGCTAATCTCAGCAATAGATGAGTTCGTGGAGAATTACAACTACCACAGATATCATGAGTCTTTAGAAAACTGTGCCCCAGCTAATGTTCTTTTAGGCCAACATCACGATATCATTCGTAAACGACAAATACTAAAGCAAAGATCAATGAAAAAACGAAGAATTAACCATATGAGAAAATATCAAGAATTATGTTTACATTAGGCGTAAGCAAATTGTCCAACAGTTATGAAGACGTACATGGGGGGAGGTCATTATATTGAATGTCATTAGTTCGATTCAACAGTGCAAACATATAACCACATCAAAACGGTAATTGGTTGTTACCTACTTACTTTCGTTTATAGTTGTTTACAATTGTTTGTTGTCGTTTGTAATTATTTTTAACAAGCAAAAAGAGGAGGCTAAAAAATAGTCTCCTCTTTCATTTAAAAAATAATTATTAACTTAATTAACTATGAATTTTTTATTAATGATTACACCATCTATATTTATTTTAAAAAAATAAACTCCACTTTGTAAAAAGGAAATGTTTTTGGTAACCACTCCATTATCTAATTCAGAAGGGTTGATCATTAAAACTTGTCTTCCAAGTGAATCATAAGCCTCAATTGGATTATTTGTACTTAGGTTAGAACCTAAATTAATTGTAATGATATTATTACTTGGCACTGGATAGACATAAATCATTGAGTTTAATAATTCATTATCTATTGTATTTAGTGTCCCTAACAATAACTCATTTGAGAAAGTAACTTCAGATACACCATCGGTATAAATGGTTTCTACTGCATATCTATAAAATACATTAGGATCAAGATTAGCAGCATCCACATCTATCATCGAAATATCCGAAATTGGGCTGGTATTTAATTGATCCCAAGCAGATGTATTAGGGAACTCACTTGCTAAACCACGATACACATTATACGTAAGGCTTTCTGTATTTGTGATAGGAGTACCATCATCTAAGATGTTAACTCTTAAATGAAAGGACATATTAGGCGCACCATTTCCAAAAAAGTTTGATAATAATAATATGGCCTCTCCAGAGTATTTAATAGTTGCGCTGTTTGTAATATTAGGATCAGAATAATCAATAACCAAAGCATTAGTGCTTTCTGGGTTGTTTTGCCAATGTATCATGGCGCTTATGTTATTTGAAACTACAATGTTTGGAACATTTATAGTCTGAACCGAATCTTTTTGAATTAAAAACAACTCACTAGATGCTAATATTTCGTTAGTATTTAAATCAAAAATATCAATAGAGACATAATCGGTTGCATTTTCATAAATATCCGTATTTATTTCGATACTTGTAATAGTAGTCATTTCTGTAATTTCAAAAATATTTCCTAACCATACCTCTTCATTTGGTTCATTTGTATAAGAAGTGGAAATTACACCTAAATCATTTTGCAATTTAACTTTATCACTTTCCTTTGGACTTTTCCAATTTACAGTAGCATCTGTATCATAAATTGCTTCCACATCAAATGGGCATATAAATTCTTGTTCAAGAATAATTTCGCCTAAATCGATATCTGTATTAACAGCAGTAATTGCAATCGTAGTTTCGTAATAACCATACAAAAACAAGGAAACCTCATAATCTGATCCTCCATAAATTAACGGAAAAACAAATTCTCCATTTACATTTGTTGTAGTAGTTTCTACTATATTCCCATTTGTAGAAACAGAAACCGCTACAAACTCAAGTGGTTCTGTTAAATTATTACTACCCACTATGCTACCAAATACTTCAAGTTCTGGAAGTGGATCTAAATAAAAATCTTGAGTTTGTGTAGGTGTATTTAATTCAATCTCTAAAATAGAGTTTAAATATCCAGAATTACTCGCAATTATATTATAGGTTCCATATGGTATTTCTGGTAGTACATATTCACCGTTAGCATTTGTTTGAGTAGTTATGGATGTATTTTCTACTGAAACCGTAGCATTAACTAATGGATTATTATTTGTATTATCATAAACAACTCCAGATAATACCGCGTTTGATGTTTCAGGGTCTATTACAAATCTAGAAAAACTAAAATTTTGTATTGTAAAAAATTCAGGAGGGTCGTTTGGATCTAAATCATAAACATCGGAAGAGCCAATAGTTCTAATGGGACCACCGGTAACACTAGTAGTTTTCCATCTAAGTATTGAGGGCGGCCATTCTGGGTCATATTGATAATTTTTAACAACCACATTATCTATTCCATTTAACAAAACAGGTTGGTTAAAAGGTATGTATAGGTCTCTATTATTACCTGGCAATATTTCCACAACACCATCAAAAACTAATACTAATTCTTCAGAAGGAATATAACCGCCACTTAAATTTTCAAGATTTGTTTGAATAATCCAAACTTGTAATGGGTAATGAATCACTTTATCTGCAGCTAATAAATTATCATATTTATAAGCCATTCCATAAGCAAGTCCAGGAGAATTAAACTCATCGTTATAGTATAATAATTGAGACATATCATCTCCACCCAAGGTATTGGTATTTCCATTAGGGGTAAATGGAAAGTTTAAATCAGGTAAATCTTCACTTCCAATCGTAGTAATTTCTACTGTGCTTGGAACTACGCTTACACTAGATTCTCTAAATTGATTGTTACTAGTATTCTCATCGCCTGAAAAATCTATTTTAAAGAACAATCTTTTTTCTGAAATATCTGTAAAAATATGAGGAACACTAATTATAGTTTCTTCCCAAAAATCAAGATCAACTCCACTAACAGAAGCCAACTCTGTATCTGGTGCTTCCATCAGTTTTACTGTGTAATTAGTTCCCAATACAGGCAATGCACCTCCATTTTTAATTTTACATTCAAAACTCTCTGATACATTTTGTTTAGCAATAAAATACATATCTCCTTCTAAGATTTTTAAATCTTGGTCATCAACATGTAAATTTGCATTCGATGTAAATAAATCAAATCTTGATTCACCATAACTTCCTGTAGAATTAGATGAAATACCTATATAATTAACACCTTCAGCACTAGAAATATTTAAATTTCTTAATTCCCATTGTTCTCCATTAGTATTTGTGATATCTTGAATATGATGAACTTCACCTGTAACACCGTCTTTCCAAACTAAAGAATGATCAGCTGGTAAAAATGGGCTAGTTTTAATATAAAAACTAAACGTATCTCCATTTTCAATATCTAATAAAGGCGTATATATGGTATCACTAATAACTCCAAAATAATTATCGTCTGCAAAAGCTACATAATAGTATTCGCCATCAGCAGCAGTTCCAAAACTAGACCCATCTCTTGTTCCAAAATCAATACTCCATCCTTCTGGAGGCCATACTGTTCCTTCAAAACTTTCCCAAAAAGTATCAACAGCTACTGTTCCTTGATAATTATCATTTTCATCATTAATATCTCCTAATACATTAAGTGTAGTACTTACGTTATAAATACCTGAAATAAAATTTCCTTGTCCTATCGTAATACTGCTTGTTTCTCCAGGTACTAGGTTTAAACTATTGGTAGAAAATGGAGTTTGATCAATACCATCGATAGACCATAAAACCTCCGCAACATCAATAGTATTCATTCCTAAATTTGTAACAATTACATTAATATCGATATTCCCTACATTAGGAATCATCCCTTCTGGAGTTATTCCAATAATAGCTCCATCTTTTTCTGAAGCAATATCAAAAACAGTAGCTATTACATTATTAGAACTATCAAAATCATAAGCTAAATCTAATGTTGCTTCAATAGAATAAGAACCTATAATATCAAAATCGTAATTTCCTATATTTATATTAGAACTCTGTCCTGGTTGAAGGTTTAATCCAGAACCATTATAAGGTGTTTGTAGAATACTATTTACTTCCCAAGCGATATTAAAATTATTGATCACTGAAGTTCCTAAATTTTCTAATGTTATAATTACAGGACTTATTATAGGAGTCTCTGAAACTCCTGTTGGGCTTAAAAATTCTATTAAAGCTCCATCTGTATAAGTGTCTGGACTAACTGTAACATCGTCTAAATTCCAGGAATGCCAAGTCCCTTCATGACGAAATCCTATATAAATATTTTCATCATTATAAGAACTTAAATCTATGGTTCTTTCTTCCCAAATTTGCAAATTTAAAGGTGTAGGAGTTGTATATATTTCAACAAAATCTCCATCTGTAGGATCTCCACTTCCAGTAGATATTAAAACAGAAGCATTATCATAAAATTCAATACCATTATGATAATCCCAAAATTTTATTTCGTAATTATTAGAAGTAACTTCTATTGAAGGTGTTATCAACCAATTATCAGATTGACTGTTATCTATAGAGCTATAAGCAGATCCATCACCAGTATGAGAGTTTCCATTAAAATCATCTCTCCAACCATCTAAGGCATCTCCTAATTCTAAAACTTGCCATCCATCCGGAGGCCAAAATTCGAATCCTTCTTCTAATGTTGTTTGCGCATGGATACTATTTAAGATAAATAGTGATGCAATTAAAAAAATTATTTTTTTCATAGTTTTTTTATTATTACTCCTTTATAATTAATGACGACTTTGTTTTACCATCAGCATTAATTTTCATAAGATAGGTTCCCGTTGATAATTCTGAAAGATTCACCATCGTTTGAACACTATTGGTTCTATTAATTGTTCTTACTAATTGTCCTACCGTTGAATAAATTTGAATTTCAACTTTTTCATAAGTAGTACTTAGATTAATAGTTAAATTATTAGCAACTGGATTTGGAAAATAAGTAATGTTAAATGGACTGTTATTGTCTCATATTCCTAAAACAATTACTTCATAACAAGATGACATTACCATATAATTCTCGCAAATATTACTAGTAAGTATTACTGCATAATTTCCATCGTCAGTAACTGTAAAAGATTGGTTGGTTTCTCAATATCATTAATCTATTGATTAGTTACAAGTCGCACCGAAAGCAGTCAAGAATAATAGAAGGTCACTAGTAGCAGCTACTCCGTCATTATCTAAATCAGCAGGGCAATCAGACCCTAAAGTGAACGTACATGAACTATCGTCATCATTCGCTAAACTATTGTAGTTATCCGCATCGCTATAAGTACAACCTAATATGATACAAGATCCATCACCTTGTACTTCCCATACTGCCACTGTTGGTGTTGGGTTGTTAGGATCTATGTTAGCACAATCAACCGTTACAGTTCCAATACGATCATCATGACAATCTGTAGAGATTGTATAGTC
>JABISU010000213.1 GCA_018700255.1 Flavobacteriales bacterium
ATAGATTTTGTAGTTCATAACGTCGGTAATCACACGGCAAGGATTTGGATGAACTATGGATTTACTACTGATCCCGCAAACTATATCCAAATAGGATTATTAGGTCAGCTATCAAACACTGTAGGTGTTGGATCTTGGATTGAAGTCTCTGCTGGGGGGATAACACAGGCAAAAAGCACTCATTGTGGTGAAAATTACCTTGGGCAAGAAGGGTCGTACGAGCATTTTGGTCTTGGAGAGACGTCATTTATAGATTCCCTGAAAATTGAATGGCCAAGTGGGATTATCGATAAATATTTTAATTTAGATGTTGGAAATGACGCAGCGCCAAGGAGAAGCTATACAGAAGGATATTCTGCATGTACTGACGTTTCAGAGACTATTCTTTGTGGACCTGAAACAATAACCGTTTCGGCGACACCCTTTTGGGAGGCAGCGGAAGTTGTTTGGTCTTATCAAGAAACCGCGCCACAAGACTTAGGATTAGACGAATCACTACCCTATGAAATATTTCTCTCAGAATCAATAGAAATGACCCTTACAAATGCTGGGTATTACAAATACACAGTATCTTATCAAGGGACAATGCTTTGCGAGAGTTCATTCCAGATAATAAATGAATTAATTGGCGATTTAACCGGAGATAGTGTGATAGGCAGTGCCGATATACTGGCGTTTATTTCTGAATATGGTTGCATCACGAATTGCTCAACCGACTTTAACTCAAATGGAACAACAGATATTGACGACTTGTTATTCTTATTGTCAATATTCGGGGACAGCTGTTGAGCTATCTCGCAAGATTAAGCGTTCTTGATCGCTGTAGCTGCTGCACCAGGGTTTTCAGCCCTGAATATAGAAGACCCAGCAACGAGAACATCTGCACCCGCCTCTACTAAAGCTGACGCATTTGAGGTCGTAACTCCTCCGTCAATTTCGATGTGAAATTTTGCGCCGACATCATCACCCATTTTTCTTAGTTTGCGTACTTTTTCATAAGTACGCTCAATGAATGATTGACCGCCAAAGCCTGGATTAACACTCATCAGACAAACCAGATCTAAATCGTGTAACAGCTCACTTAAAGACTCAACAGGTGTATGCGGATTTAAAGCAACTCCCGCTTTCATTCCGAGACCCCGAATCGCAGCAAGAGTTCTGTGTAGGTGGTCACATGCTTCGATATGTACAGTCAAAATATCGGTTCCTAAATTTGCAAAATCCTCCAAATATCTATCTGGATTAACGATCATTAGATGTACGTCCAGGGGTTTGTCAGCATGCTTCGCAATAGCTTTAATCACAGGCATCCCGAAACTAATGTTGGGAACAAAAACGCCATCCATCACGTCGATATGGAACCAGTCCGCGTCTGAAGAGTTTACGAATTCTATATCGCGCTGAAGGTTTGCGAAGTCAGCGGCTAAAAGAGAGGGAGCTACGAGATGCGACATGAGTATTTTATGCGTATTTGTAGTGCAAAGGTCGTGAGTATTTCTTTCCTTTACAGTATGGATAGCACAGTAAATAAGAATGAGATATTCACAGTGGGTCTCACTGGAGGAATCGGTTCTGGGAAATCCACGGCAGCAAAGGTGTTTAAAGCATTAGGCGTGCCTGTGTTCTGTGCAGATAAAGCAGGCCATACTATTTACGTTGAGAATTCTAAAATAAGAAATTCAGTGATTGAAAAGTTTGGAGTAGAAGTTGCAATGTGCGATTCCGATGGCAAGGCTGTTGATATAGACAGACAAGCATTAGGTAAATTGGCTTTTAGTGAAGAAGGTGGAATAGAGTTTTTGAATGATTTAGTGCATCCGGCTGTTGAAAACTCATTTCAGACATGGGTTAAAAATTTGCCTTCTACAGTGTCGTATGTGATCCTTGAAGCAGCCATACTATTTGAGAGCGGGGCAAGCAAAGGCTGTGACGCCGTTATTACCGTTAGTGCTGAGGAGGCACAAAGAATCGCTAGGGTAAAACACAGAGATGGTTACGATATAGCTGTGATTGAGGGTAAGATTAAAGCCCAAACTACAGATTTAGAACGCGAATCTCATTCAGACTTTATTTTAAGAAATAACGATTCTGACAAGCTGCTACCACAAATTGAAAAGCTTAACTTAGTTTTAAAGGGAAAATCTATTAACTTCAGCAAATGAATAAAGGAATCTATCGTGGAGGTTTGCGCGAACGAAAAGCAAGGGTTAAACTTCTGATGTCTGCAGTATTAGATTTCGAACAAGAGTTGTTAGATGCCTTAAAAACGGACCTCGACAAACATGAAGCAGAAGCTACTTTACAGGAAATATATCCTCTAAAAAAAGAAGCTCAACATACGATTTCAAACTTAGACAGGTGGATGGGAAAGCGCTATGCCTCTACCCCACTCGCTTTATTTGGGACGAGGCATTACGTAAAGGCTGAACCTAAGGGACGCGTTCTCATAATTTCGCCTTGGAACTACCCCGTGATGCTTACTCTCAAACCTTTAATTGGCGCACTAGCAGCGGGAAATTTTGTTGTTGTGAAACCCTCCGAGCATACACCTACTGTTTCTGGAATTATAAAAAAGCTTCTTGAATCTGTCTTTACTGAAGATATAGTAAAGGTGGAACTAGGTGGTGCTGAAGTCGCGGCAAAGCTTACTACATCACCTTTTAACCACATTAACTTTACCGGGGGAACTAGCATTGGCCGTCTTGTAATGAAATCTGCCGCTGAACATCTTTGCTCAGTGACCCTCGAGCTTGGAGGCAAAAGTCCTACCATTGTTGATAAAAGTGCTAATTTGAAGAATGCTGCACTCAAGATAGGTTGGGGTAAATACATGAATGCAGGCCAAGTTTGTATCGCTCCAGATCATCTTCTTATTGAGAAATCAATAGAAGCAGAGTTTACTACGGCACTACTAAATCGCATAACTACGATGTATGGAGATAACCCCATAGATAGTTCTGACTTAGGCAAGATCGTAAACGTAACTCACTACAATAGAATTTTAGGGTTAATTAAAGACGCGACTGAAAAGGGAGCAACTCTTCACGTTCCTGGGGGCGTACTTGAGATGGGAGCAGAAAGAAGTAAGATTTCACCTTGTATTCTCACTGGATGCACGTTGGATATGGCGATTATGCAGGAGGAGATTTTCGGCCCCGTACTGCCCGTTTTAACTTGGGAAACTCGAGAAGAAGCCGTTGCAATAATCCTTAGAAACCCTTACCCTCTCGCCCTTTATATATTCAGCTCTATGTCTAGAAACATAGATTGGTTTATTGAAAACACTCAATCCGGAAGCACTGCAATAAATGAAGTGGTTATTCAAGTCGCAAATAGTGACCTTCCATTCGGAGGCATACAATCCAGTGGAATGGGTCGTTCTGGAGGACAGGAGGCTTTCGACTCGTTCTCTAACCTCCGGAGTTTTGCAGTCCAAACGCTGCCGTTTTCGTTCCTCTCACTCACCTTCCCCCCTTTCAAAGTACTAGGCATAACATTTTCGCGATTTGCTCGCAAATGGCTATAATTATAAGATATGTTAGTCCAAACTCACTTTCCTCGCAAACTCTCCAGAGTTCGATACGACCAATACCTAGCTTCAGGTTGGTTTAGAGGAGCTGTGATGCTTTACAAGATGGATCTATTATGCATTGATGACGAGCTTTTCTCTGTCGTAAATGTTAGAGTAAAGCTCGATGATTTTAAATTCCGAAAAAGCCAACGGAAGCTACTTCGCAAAGTAGATTCGAGATTCCGTACCGTTTTCGGAGATGCCAACCCCACTGAGGAGAAGGAAGCGCTATACACGGCTCATAAACAT
>JABISU010000041.1 GCA_018700255.1 Flavobacteriales bacterium
GGACTTCCTGAAATCACTCTGACAGAATCACCATTACTCGCTGTTGCAGGCACGTTTACGATGCTAGAAACAGAAGCTCCAGCAAGGGTTTTTACGTGCTGAGGTGTGGCGCACTCAGATCCTCCGACTGCCACAACTTTCGTTGGAATGTACTTACCTGAAGAGAGCATCGCCCCTAGGTTTGAAACGTCTTGGTATGCTATAGTCCAAACCACCTCTCCCTTACTCAAAGGAGCCGTATGATGAAGCTGAATCCCAACATTACCAGATGGGTGAGGACCTTCAAATTCAGTTATTTCACAGTTTCTAACTCCAGCAAGTGTAGCGTCTGAGTTTTTAATCCCTAAATGCACACCACTCACACCAGCTAATTTTGCCAGTGCGTCGATTCCATTCTGGAAATCTGACATTCTACCTTCTAAAGCTACAGAAGTGGAAGCTGCTAAAGGCGAAGAATCAAATCCACTTACGTGTATAGATCTTGGAGAATCTTCAGGATTTGCTATAACATCGAATGGACGTTGACGGAAAAATGGAAACATTCCTCCTTCTAAAAGCCGAGATAAAATCGCGTTCTTATCAGATTTATCCACATCTAAAACACCGAAATCTCTATATATGTTGTTTTCTGACGCTTCAATTTCAACGGCAAGAATGCGTCTTTTCGCTCCTCTAACGATTTCCTTAACAGTTCCAGCAACGGGGCTGAGAAACTGCACTACAGGCGTTTTCTTATCGTAAAAAATACAAGTACCAGCTTCAACTTCGTCGCCTATGCGAACGCAGAGTTTAGGTATAACACCTGTAAAATCAGGTGGTTTGACAGCATACACGCTCGAAGATGGAGCAGATGTTACTGAGTCTGCAGGGCGACCGCTTAAGCGAATATCGACACCTTTTTTAATCCGTTGTTTACGGCTCATTCAATTAGAATTGATTCAATTCGGGGCGCAAATATAATACCCTTAGTCTTGAATTTATTATCTGTTGTCAAAACATAAGTTCGAGTTACGAACTTTGGACCATGAGTTATTGTAACAACAGCATCCTCACAGTTATACTTATTATTTTTTCATCTTTAAACATGTTAGGCCAAATAGTAGGCTTGAATGAAACCTCAATAGGCCTTGCGTCCGTGACCCTACACCCTAAAGACTTAACCATATCTCCCCCATTCGTCCCGCTCCAAGGCGGAATTCTAACACTTGGCTTTGACGACTTGAGAGCTGACTACACAACATATTATGTACGCGTCAGACACTGTACTCACGATTGGTGGTACAGCGACTTGCATCCCAGCGAATACATAGACGGATTTTTCGATGTGGTTATAGATGAAATGGAGGACAGTTTCGGAACCAAAGTGAATTACACTCACTATACGACAGACATTCCTAGAGACGATATGATTGTTACACGCAGTGGTAATTATGTTTTAGAGGTTTTCACCCCTGAGAACCCAGATGAGATTGTTATTTCGAGACGATTCGTATTATTTGAAGACCTTTGTTTTGTTGAGGCCGAGGTTCGAGAACCTGCAGATGTAGCCCTTCGCAGAACTCACCAAGACATAAAATTTGTGGTTACTGAGGATAATTACAGCTTCCTCGATCCTTACAGCGACTTGCATACTACTGTTCTTCAAAATGCTCGTTGGGACAACTCCATTAGCGACCTTCCTCCAAAGTACATAAAAGGCAAAGAAATTGAATTCACACAGGTTGGGTATGTTTTCCCAGGTGGAAACTCATATAGATTCGCCGACCTCAAAAGCTTGAGCTACACAGCTAGAGGAATAGCTGGAATATCCGAGGGAGACCAGACATTTCACCACCTTCTCGAACCCAGTCAAAGAAGAACATACACCTACTATTCATCACAGCCAGACATAAACGGGGCGTTTGTAATATCTAACGATAGATATGATATTCATACGGGAAGTGACTATACAATGACTCATTTCCAACTACCCATGCCATATGAATTACACGACAGACATGTATACATTTTCGGTGAGCTAAGTAACGGTAAATATCTATCAACATATAGGATGAAATGGAACAATGCAAAATCCGCCTATGAATCTAAGCTTCTTTTAAAACAGGGATACTACAACTTCATTTATCTCGTTAAAGACGCTAACGCACAAGAAAGCGAAATTGGAATGACGGCAGATATAGAAGGCAACCACTTTGCAACAGACAACCTATACACTGTTTTTGTATACTACGCGGACTTTGAAGGCTACGATAGAGTTGTCGGATTTGCACAGTGGAATAACGATTCTCATTAATAATGAAAAAACCATATACAGTTTTTATCACAGGAGCTTCGGAAGGAATTGGAGCTAGTATTGCCAAGACTTTATGTAGTAATGGTCTCAATGTTTTTGCTTTTGCCAGAAGAGAGGCCAAACTACATGATTTAAAGACATCATGCTCAAACATGAGTGGAAACTTAGATTTTTTTGCTGGTGACGTTACCTCTAACGATGACTTACAAAAAGCCAGCAATTTATGCTTATCTAGATTTGGCAATCTAGATATATTAATACCTAACGCAGGGATAGGGTTTTTCAAC
>JABISU010000172.1 GCA_018700255.1 Flavobacteriales bacterium
AATCCATATATCTGACTGCCTAAATACGTGAAATGTTCGCCATAGAACTCCCTTCCACTTTGAGCAATATTATGCGATTCAACTTCATGAAATCTCTTCGCTAAATGCTTAGACCATTCTTGCAGTATAGGCAAACTATTTGCAATTGGACTCTCTATTCTACTTCCAATTAGGTTCGAAGGACCATCTATTCTAAGGTAGTAATAAGCACTGTCAGACCAGTTGTGTTTTTCGTGAGACCAACGCTCACTAGACCCATTCCAGCTCCACGAGTCCACACCAGAAGAATGGAAGAAAATAGCATCTTCAGAATCAAAAACCCCATCTTCTTCACCTTGTGTTTCTATCCTTAATAGAGGCAAATCAAGCGGCCTGTCCGTATCGTTATCAAACGGTAACATTCGTCCGCCATTTCCATAAAGTTGTATGGATGAAAAAATCAGTGTGTCAGGGTTTACACCCGAAGCTACAAGGTCTGAATACCCTATTCTAAATATCCCCTCTTGCCCGGTTGCAAATTTCAACCATGTTCCTTCAGACAATTTTGAGTGTTCAGGCCAAACTCTTACTACTCTACTCTCTTCAGCTGGTGAACTGCCAATTACCCCACTCCAGTTCACTAACCTCTCGACATATCCATTTTGGGAAATTCTATATTTAGGCGCCCTGAATTGTGCGAACCACTCTCCGGTATTAGATCCTCTAACGACTCTCCAAGGGTTATCTATATTTCCTGAGATTGTGAAATCTTTCACATTGGTTCCTGCAAATTCCCAGACATAATTGTTACTCAAAACTTCAACACCAGTCCATTTTGACTGAATTTGAACTTCACCTACAAGAATTTCGAAATCATTATTATTTGTTTCGAATGCAAAATTCACCTCAACTACCTGACCTATCAAAGCACTAGCTTTTATACACATAAGCAAGAAAAACAAAGCAAATACACGAAGCTGTGTGTATATCATTTTAAATAGTTTGTTGTTAACCCAGTTTATTTCACCAAATTTCGTAACTAATCATGGAACAAACGTAAACAAGCGAGAGATATTATTCCTGCTTATTAACTTAAAATTCCGTATTATTGTGAGTTCAATGGGAACCTCTATGTTGAAAACACCTCTAACAACCGTTTTAGGATTCGCGCTTCTTGCGGGAATCATGTCTGTATGCACTCCAAATGAAGTACATGCTCAAGATGCAGAATTCACGCAATATTATGCGAATCCTCTGTTTTTAAACCCAGCTTTTGCTGGGGGAAATCGAGATCCTAGACTCGTGATGTCCTACAGGAATCAGTGGCCCGCTATGAGCGGATCGTATGTGACTCAGGCAGTATCATATGACCAACACGTCAAAAGTATCCAAGGTGGGCTTGGATTAACTGTTATGAGTGATCAGGCAGGTCAGAATACATTAAAGACTACTAGAATTACGGGGATGTATGCTTACCAGCAAAATCTAACTCGTAAGATTTCTTTAAGAGCGGCTCTCGAAGCTAGCTACTTCCAGAAGTCATTAGATTGGAGTAACCTGACGTTTGGCGATATGATAGATCCCCGAAGAGGATTTATTTATGAGACTCAAGACACTCCTAGAGGAGGAACAATCCAAAATGTAGATTTCGGAACTGGTGTGATTCTATTCACCAATAAATTCCATCTAGGTTTTGCCGCTCACCACTTAAATGAACCTAACGAATCATTAGTTGTAGGGTTAAGTCGTCTTCCTATGAAGCTTACCGTACACGGTGGTGCCAAGCTCCCTATTAAAACGAACATCAAAGGAGAAGAGGTTACTTCAATATCTCCAAGCTTCCTTTTCCGTCAACAAGCCGAATTTAAGCAGATGAACTTAGGCTTATTTGTAAACAAAGGACCTTTATTTGGTGGTGTTTGGTATAGAGGGATCGCATTTACTGAATATAGAGACGCATTAATTGCTGTTGTGGGTATAGAAACCGACATCTTGCGATTTGGCTATAGTTACGATATTACAATATCAGAGCTAACTCCAGCTACAGGTGGTGCTCACGAGCTTAGTATGACCTTAAAATTCGACAGTAAACAAAGAAAAGGTAAGTTCCGTAAAATACCTTGCCCTACTTTTTAGTTATAGATAGACATTAAACGATTTATTATCGGACGAGCTTACCTGCAAGAACGATAAACTAACATATTTAAACAAAGAACAAGATGACCTGGAAACAACCCACAAGCATTCTTTCACTTTTTGTAATGATGGCCGCACTCACTGGATGCTTTCAAGAGCGTTCTGGATCTACTGGCTGGTCGTACAACTCATCTGACAATGGAGGATTTGAAAAACCTTCTTTTTTCGAGCAACAAACAGGCCCAGGGCTTATACTTGTTGAGGGTGGAACTTACACAATGGGACAAGTTGAAGATGATCTAATGGGATCATGGGATAACGCCCCAAGACGTGTCACTGTTTCTTCATTCTATCTAGACGAAACAGAAGTAACAAATATGTTTTGGCTTGAGTACCTAACATGGCTTGAACGAGTTTATGGAAATTCATTCCCTGAAATTGTTGAGCGTGCACTTCCTGACACATTAGCTTGGCGTGAAAAGCTCGCTTACAATGAACCAATGGTAAAGTACTACCTACGTCACCCTTCATATCGTGACTACCCAGTAGTAGGAGTGTCTTGGAATCAAGCAAATGATTTTTGTAAATGGAGAACTGACCGAGTAAATGAAAATATCTTAATTAGAGAGGGGCTTTTAGTTCATAACCCTGAGGCTCAAATGGATGAAGAGCATTTCACAACATCAACCTATCTTAATAGACAATATATAGGTGAGCGTGAAGTTGAAGGTGTCAAAGATTTCAGACCTAACTCAAGTGGTTATCGTGACATTAAGTTAGAAGATGGATTGCTTCTACCCGATTACAGACTGCCAACTGAGGCTGAGTGGGAATACGCTGCGCTAGGCTTAATCGGTAATAGCTACGGCGAGCTTATCGATGAAAGGAGAACCTACCCTTGGGATGGTCACTATATTAGAAATGACGATCTAAGAAATAAGGAATACGGAAAAGTAAATGCGAACTTTGTAAAAGGACGTGGAGATTATATGGGAGTTGCTGGAGCTTTAGATGATGGAGGTGATATCACTGTAAATGTGCGTAGCTATGCCCCTAATGACTACGGTTTATACAACATGGCTGGAAACGTAAATGAATGGGTTATGGATGTTTACCGACCATTATCTAACCTAGATAACGCTGCTTTCCGATCATTTAGAGGTAATGATTTCCAAACTATGGTTATGAATGCTGAAGGGAATCCAGAAGATAAATACGACTACGTTGTATATGATATAGATAGAACAGCTGAGTTCATAAAGAAATACAAATCTGACAATAGAGGTGTCGGCTTATCACCTGAAGATGAAGAGTTACTCGATGGTTTAGACTTAAAAATTGAAACTGCACAGGAAGTAAGTTTTAAACGCCAAGAGGAAGAAAGTCAAGTGATTATGGCTGAAGCTATGGAACTTATTATTGACAGCGAAGCTCTTATTGCATCTGATATGAGGAAAGGTTTTAGTAAAAATATTATTGCTGTTCCTGGCGATATGAGATATAGAGATGTTACTCTCGAAGAAAACATCGGAAGAACTAACTATAGAATAGCTGACAACATTGATTATCGTGATGGTGATATCAACAGTTCTGTTGATTTTGGAAACCCTGATGACGCATCCGAAAACTCGGGTCGTATGTACGACTACGGAGGGTCTAGTCTTGTAAATAACGAATCTAGAGTTTATAAAGGTGGTAGCTGGGATGATAGAGCTTACTGGCTCGTTCCTGGAACCCGTCGCTTTATGGATGAGAATCAGTCATCATCGACTGTTGGCTTCCGTTGTGCGATGACAAGAGTAGGTACTCCTGTTCCTTACTAAGGTCAATAAATCATTAACTTGAAAATTTCTAAAACCCTAACGTACATTGTGCGTTAGGGTTTTTTTAATAGCTGCAGATATATGCATACTGAGGAATTATATGAGCTTTTCTTAAAAGCAGAAAATGGAATCACTACCGACACTAGATCTTGTGGGAAAGGAATGCTGTTTTTTGCTCTACATGGTGAGAATTTCGATGGCAATAAATTCGCGCATGATGCTTTAAAGTCGGGATGTATAGCAGCTGTCGTAGATGATGCTAGCATAGGGGTTTCAGACCAAATCATTTTAGTTGATGATGTTCTTAAAACATTACAAAACTTAGCAAAATACTATAGACGTACATTTATCGAGATGCCGGTACTGGGTATAACAGGGAGTAACGGCAAGACGACGATGAAAGAACTTACGGCGGCGGTGCTGTCGAAGAAATTCAAGGTTCACGCAACTAAGGGAAACCTTAATAATCATATCGGGGTACCGCTAACTATTCTCTCAGCACCGAGGGATTGTCAATTTTTAATAGTAGAGATGGGGGCTAATCATATCGGGGAGATAGCTAATTTAGCTAGGATAGCTGAACCTAATTTGGGGATAATAACTAACATAGGCCTTGCCCATCTCGAAGGCTTTGGAGGGGAGGATGGGGTAAAGAAAGGTAAAAAGGAATTATTTGATTACCTCAGCGAAGTAGATGGGGCAAGAGTATTCGTCCATGGAGGTTATGATGAATTAATGGAGGTGAGTGAAGGTTTAGATAGAAGCATTTTCGGAACTCAGGATATGAAACCTGTTGTGAGGTTTGAGATGGATGGGGGGAGGAAGTTTGTTTGGGCTGAACAGGGCTATGAAAGTGAGGAGAGAGAAATTCAACTTGAAGGCGATTATAACTTAGATAACATTGCTGCGGCGATTACTATTGGGAGATATTTCGGAGTAGGGCGAGAAGATGTGGGTGAAGCTGTCTCAGAGTATGTTCCATCGAACAATAGATCACAGGTGGTGAAAACTAGGAGTAATGAAATTCTGCTAGATGCATATAACGCTAATCCCTCTAGCATGGAGAAGGCTCTTGAGTCATTCGCTAAAAACAACAAAGGTGATAGACTTGTTATTCTAGGAGAAATGAGGGAGCTTGGAGATTTTTCTTCCGAGTCTCACAAGAGAGTGGTGGCACTTTGTACTGAACTCGGATTAGATGGGTTTTTTGTGGGGGTGGAATTTTGTAAGGTGAAGGAATTTGTGGATGGGGCTGGAAGATTTTATGAGGAAGTGGAGAGTTTGGCCTTAGAAATAGAAGAGAATAAGGTTGTGGGGAAAAATATATTGCTAAAAGGGAGTAGAGGAATGGCGATGGAGCGCCTTCTACCGCATCTGTAAACTTATCTTTACGAAATGGATCTGATTGAAGAATTAAAATGGAGGGGGATGTTACACGACATCATGCCCGGACTAGAGGAGCAACTTGCTAAGGAAAGTACCGCTGGATATGTGGGATTCGACCCTACTGCTGACTCACTCCACATAGGAAACCTTGTACCTGTGATGCTTCTGTTACACTGGCAAAGAGCTGGACATAAGCCGATGGTTCTTGTTGGTGGAGCAACTGGTATGGTGGGAGATCCAAGTGGCAAAACCAAAGAGAGGCAGCTACTGGACTTGGATGTAATGCAGCATAATCTCAATAGCCAGAAAAATCAGCTTCAGAAATTTCTTGACTTTGAAGGGGAGAATGCTGCACGTGTAGTAAATAATTTTGATTGGTTTAAAGAAATTAACTTCCTTGACTTCATCCGTGATATAGGAAAGCACATCACTGTGAACTACATGATGTCTAAGGACAGTGTGAAAAATCGCTTAGAGGAAGGTATGAGTTTCACCGAATTCACTTATCAACTGGTACAAGGATATGATTTTTATCATCTTTGGAAAAATGAGAATTGTAAAGTCCAAATGGGTGGTTCAGACCAATGGGGCAATATCTTAACTGGCACCGAGCTTATCCGTAAAAAAGGATCAGGGCAAGCTTTTGCTTTGACAGCTCCGCTCATAACAAAGGCAGATGGAAGTAAGTTTGGGAAGAGTGAGGGAGGCAATATTTGGATTGATAAAAAACGCACCTCTGCATATAAATTCTACCAATACTGGATGAATGTAGCTGACGAAGATGCAGGTAAACTAATTAGAATCTTCACTCTTAAAGGCAAGGAAGAGATAGAGTCTCTTGAAGCTGCCCATGCTGAAAATCCTCGAGCAAGAATTATTCAAATAGCCCTAGCCGAGGATATTACCACAAGAGTCCATTCAGAGGAAGATCTTAAAACAGCTATCGCCGCTTCCAGAATTCTATTCGGAAAGAGCGCTAAATCTGACTTAGAAAATCTCCCAGAAGCTGAATTCCTATCTGTCTTTGAAGGTGTAGATAAAGCAACTATTTCGCCTGATATTATTGATTCTGGGGTAGGGATTATCGATCTCCTAAGCGAGTACACAGGTTTCTTATCATCTAAAGGCGAAGCTAGAAGAGCTCTCAAGGAAAATAGCATTCGTTTAAATAAGGACTTAGTAGATGATAATAAATCCATCAATCGAAGTGATTTATTAAACGGTAAACACTTGTTATTGCAGCGAGGGAAGAAAAACTACTTCCTCGTTTCTGTAGGGTAGTATTTAATATCCTAAACTGAAAGTAGGTTACACCCTCTTACTTCAGAATGATCAAAGCGACCTATAACTTCAAATTCGTGGCTATCTTCACTCTTAATACTCCCCAGATCGGATGTAGAGATAAAGGCGCAACTATCAATATTCGCTAGATCCACAATTTGTACTCTTCCTGTACGACCGGGTTTAAGTATCGACCCTGGGTCTGACGGGTCCCTAACGACCACTCGCATCCAAGAAGGAGGTATAAAGTAACGACCATCTAGAGAGTATGCCTGAGAAAGAAGCTCTGTCATTCCATATTCACTAATGATTTTAGAATTAGGGAGAACCTTGCGAATGCGAGAATGAACTTCACTCCTAATGGGTTCCCTCCCATGCCCCTTCATACCTCCTGTTTCAACTATCGTGAGTTGTGCTTCTAGGACTGCGCGGGGAAGATTTGAGGCGTTATCCGATTCTAAAAGATTTAAAAGAGCATGTGTAACTCCTATAATAGTAACCTCATCACCTTTTGAAATAGAGTGAGTAAGGTCATCTATTAAAGCTTCGGTATTGTTAAGGTAGAAGCGCTCTGGCTGGTTAGACGCTTTCATGAATGACCTTGACATCTCAACAAGTGATGCGTTCTTTCTCTCAATGTATCCTGGTAGCAAAGCGAACAACGTCAGATTGTTGACTGGACTTACTAAGGATGAATAAATTCTACTTGACACTTCATTATACCAATCTACTGTGCGCACTCTGTGTTCCGATCTTTTACCTGAATTTGTAGTTCCTGAGCTTTTATAAATTATTTCAGGCGAAAACTCACCCGTAGTAACATTGTGATCTCTAAATGCTTCAACTGGAAGAAATGGAATGTCTTTAAAATCAGAAATTGAAGCTGGATTGATTTTTAATAAATCAACAAACGTCTTATAAATTGTATTATACTCAGCTTGAAATCTAAACGTTTTAATTGCTAGCTTCTCGAAGCTAGAATCTTTCAAAACATGCATATTCCTTAATTTAGAAATTAATTCACTACGTGTTTTTATGAAATTATCTTCGATTAACATTTAGCTAAGTTCGGAAGTGGTAGCTTCGTATCAATGAAAAAGTTTAAAAATAGCTCCATAGTCTTATTTATCAGTTTAGTTTACACAAGTTGTCTCCCCGAGCCAAACTATCCTATCGAACCTGCAATTAAATTTCTCGCTTTTGACATATCTGAAGATAATAGCGCCGTTCTATCGATTGAGTTTACCGACGGTGATGGAAATTTAGGCTTAAACTCATCAGACATACTCCCTCCATTTTGTAGCACTTGTGAGCACCATTTTAATCTTATGTGCGAATACGACGAACTAAGAGATGGTGAATGGACACATATACCACTTATCCCAGCTCAAGGACAAGTACCATTTTACTATAGAGTTCCAAGAGTAAATCCGGCAGGTTCTAATCAAGCGCTAAAAGGCGTTATTGAAATCGCTATGAATACTTGGAGTCTTCAATCTGTATATGACACTCTAAGGTTTCGAATAACTTTAGAAGATAGGGACCTTAACCTCTCAAATGAGGAAACCACATTTATGATTCTAAAATAGACAATGTCTAAATTTATTCAATATTTGAACAAATAAAAAGGCACTCCTTTCGGAGTGCCTTTTCTAGATATTATAGATATAAATTAATCCTTATATCAATAGACTTGATATTACTCACAAATAGCACCGAATGCCCCAAGGAAAATTAGAAGGTCACCTGTAGTAACCGTTCCATCTCCATTTAAGTCAGAAGGACATGGGTTAACGCCGCCATTGAAAGTACAAGTACCATCATCAAAGGATGCACCATTTGTGAAGTTCTCTGCATCTGGGTATGTACAACCATAGCAGTCGTATGTACAAGTTGCATTATCTGCTAAAAAAGCAGTCGCATTGTAATTACAAGCTGTAGCATCATTACATCCAAATGCCGATGAGTTAGCCGCTCCAGGTGTTCCTCCATCAACCCAAGAGGCTTGCCAGTTAGAACCAAGATCATTATCCATTCCAAGCGTACCAGCAGAGTATGCAGCAAGAACTTCTGGTATATACTCTAAAGTAGCGCCGCCTCCGTTAGGATCTCCTATTAATGTCGATCCTAAAATACTGAATCCTGATCCAGGCCAAAGACCCGATGAAGCATATGTAACAGCATCTACAACATTACCCCAAGCATCTTCAAGTGATACTGCTTCACCACCATTGGAGAAGTTTCCAAGCTCCAATTCGAAGACTTGGTATCCATTTCCAGAATAGTTAAGTGTTCCACCACCGCCTGCTACAGTAACAATTACAAACTCTCCTGCAGCTAAAGAAGTACCTGCAGGGAAAATTAATCCTAATTGAGGTGCACCAGAAGCTGAGTTTACAAAGTGATACCCACTTAAATCTGCTGCAAGATCTCCATAGTTATATAACTCACAGAATTCCCAATCGAAATCATCACCTTGATCAGAACTTGGATTATAATGTATCTCATTAATTAAAATTGCAGGTAAAGTGTAATAACAAGTTGTGTTATCTGGATCCGTTACGTTAGCATTATAGTTTAACGCTAATGGATCATCGCAACCAGCAATCACACAAGAACCATCTTCTACAGTAGCATCAGGATTGTAGTTATCTGCCTCAGGGTTCATACAACCTGGGGTTGAAGAACAAGACCCGTCATCTTCAGCGGCTAATGGGTCGAAATTAGGAAATGATGAATCCATACATCCAAGACGTACAACATCTGAAGTATCACGTGGAACTAGTTTCCATGCTCCGTATGAGTAAAAGTTCGGTGCTGTCACTCTATATGTTGCTCCAAGAGCTACAACCGGTACCATAACACCACCCACATCAACACTATCGTTTACGGCATTGTAACCCAAGTTAGCAACCTTAGCGTTACCAGAACCGTCGTCTAGTAGCCAATCACCGTAACCAGCATTTTCGTTAGAAACTGGAGCGAGAAGTTGAGTTAGTACACTCTCCCACTGCTCATCATTCATAGCACCTGTAGTAAGTAATTCAGCAGCAGGTAGTACGTTACCGGAAGAAATAATGGTAGCAACAGCGCCCGCGATTTGGCGTAAGCCGTAAACTTCACTAACTGAACCAGCAACATCTAAAAGATCACCAACAGCAACACCATCACCTATACACCATATAGCTGAAAACGCTCCCGTTCCATTTTGAAGAACATAAGAAGCATTGCCCGCTAAAGAACCAGACGCACCGTAAACACCAGTTACAATTCCGCCTGTTACAACTTGTCCACTAAAGTTTCCATTGTGGATATCCTGTACGGTTAATGTAGGGATAAAGATACACGATCCATCATCTGTAGTAGCTGAAGGGTCGTAGTTAGAAGCTGATGGGTCCATACATCCGCTTGTATCAACTGCACACCCGCTAGTGAACACGTGTGAACCTATGTTTGTCCAATCATCCTGCTCATTGACAATCCACTCACCATCAAATTCGTTAGTACCTGCAGAAGCTAACCACATTCCCATGTTACCCGCGTTTACGTCGGGCTTACGTACTAAAGTGTGATTTTGAGTAGCATCCA
>JABISU010000305.1 GCA_018700255.1 Flavobacteriales bacterium
GTAGAGGCTCTCCCATTCCCATATAAACAATGTTCGATAGATTTGACCTCTCCCTTTCACGAGCTATAGTCGCTATCATTTCTACCTGATCGTACATCTCCGCAGCAGTGAGATTCTTCATGAGTTTAAGTCTGCCCGTTGCACAAAAGTCGCAGGCTAGGCTACATCCCACCTGAGATGAAATACATGCCGTCGTCCTTGATTTCGTCGGAATTAAAACCCCCTCAATAATATTTAAATCTCCGGGCTTGACCGTGTCTACTTTGAATGCGAATTTAACCGTCCCATCCCTGCTAATCTGCTGTTCGCTTAATTCAATTCGCTTTAAGCTAAACTTTTGTGCAAATTTCTCTCGGAAAGTCTTAGACAGGCTAGTCATTTCCTCAAATGATCCTGCCGATTTAGACCATACCCAATCTTCCAACTGCTTAGCCCTAAACGGTTTTTCTCCCATAGCCACAACCTCGTCATGCAACTGCTTACTATCTAATGTTCGAATATCCTTAAGCATTGCGCAAAAGTACTCCTAACTTGATATCAAAATATGCATTCGTTGTTTTAACTCTTCTCTTTTTCTAACAGCCATTGGGATTTTTTTTCCGCTCTCTAAAGTTATAGAGTGAGATCTATAGTTACATGTGTGAATATAATTTAGACGAACAATATGAGAGTTGTGTATTCTAAAGAATGTTGGGTCATCAAGTATTCCTTCAACTTTCTTTAAGTTTTTAGAAATCGTTATTCTCCTTCCTGATATTAAGTGCAGTGTAGCATAACTTCCACAAGCTTCTATATGCTGAATATCATCGTGCTTAACAAAGTGTCTCTTCCCTAATGTAACAATTTCAAATCGACGTGGAGCAGGGGGAAGCGCCCCTTGGCCAGGTTTTCTTTTGTGATAATAATGCATTAATATCCTTCTTGCACATGCTTTAAGGTCATCGTTATCTATGGGCTTAAGTAGGAAATCAAACGCTCTTTGCCTCAGAGCTTTAATAGCATATTCATTAAAAGAGGTCGCAAAAACAACATAGAAATCTCTATCCTGGTATGTCTCGATTAATTCTAGGCCTGTTTCATAAGGCATCTGAATATCTAAAAAAACAACATCCGGTGAAAAATTATCTATATAGGATCTTGCTTCAGCGGCACTAGAGGCAGTCGCAACTACGTTAAGTGATGGACAAATGTTTTCTATTTGGCGACAAAGAAGTACTCTTGCCGGGGCTTCATCATCAACTACAAGTACGTTCAAATTTCGGCGCATGATCATTGTTTTTCTAAAGAAACTAAAACAATTCAAACCGTTCAAAACCCTTTTATAATCGTTGGCCGTGAGTTTATATCCGTAGCAAATTGCGAGCTGCTTACAGATAAATATACATCTTATCTCTTAAGTGTCTCTCCCATACAGCGTTAATCTACCTCATTCCACTCAAAAAGTGCTTGTAGATGTTTCTTCAAAAGTGGTTTCACTTCACTTAGAGAAATTTTTCTGCCAACTTCTCTTGTGAGAGATGTGACTCCTTTATCCTTAATTCCACATGGAACAATTAAGTCGAAAAAATCTAGATCTGAATCAACATTGAAGGCTAGGCCGTGCATGGTAACCCAGCGTGAAGCTTTTACTCCAAATGCACAAATCTTTCTTGCTTGAGGTCCCGCCTCAATATCTACCCAAACACCAGTAAGTCCATCAATTCTTCCTGCTTCAACTCCGAATTCAGCACATGTTTTTATTACGGCTTCTTCAAGAAAGCGAAGGTATTTGTGAATGTCTGTAAAGAATTGGTCTAAATCTAAAATAGGGTAGGCTACAAGTTGGCCTGGGCCATGATAAGTTATGTCCCCTCCCCTGTTTATCGGAAAGTAATCCACTCCTAACTCCGCTAATCTCGCTGGGCTTACAATGACATTTTCTGCATCACCGCTTCTGCCTAAAGTCAGAACATGGGGATGTTCTACAAATATTAAACGACTCGTTGGAGAAGGTGATGCATCTTTTTCCTCTTTAGTTAAAGCATCACGTTTGGCAAGTTTTTGAGAAACCACATTCTTAAAAAGCGCCTCTTGATAGTCCCAACAAGGCTTGTAACGCATTAAACCTAAATCTTCAAACTGAAGGTTTTTCATCACCCATTAAAAGATTCTAAAGCAGACTTTAGTCGAATAATATTCTTTATGTCTACAGGGCAAGTGCCTGAACGCTCTGCCAGCAATAATGATAGCCAATCGCTAAGTTGATTCAGGTACATTAAACGCTGCATTTGGTTTTCTCCAATAGCATCAATCATAATCACATCTGCTTCAAGCTCTCTAAAAATATCCGAACAAAAATCCATTCTAAATCTAGATCGAATATTATCCTCAGGAGTGCGTATTATTATCGCAACATGTTCATTCGTTCCGGAATCCCAACCAACTAATTCGTTGTGATTCATTTCAGGTAACACATGAGTATTAACTAATAATTTAGAGTTCTCATTCAATTGTTGACGCATTCTTGTAGCAATACCGGCAGTAGAAGTATCCGAATAAATCATTATTATTTTATTCTCAACTAAATCAGCTAATGAACCCGCTTGCTCAATAATTGTATCCACCATTGTGTTTAAAAACGCTGGTGAAGACTCTAAATCAGCATACATGTTCTCAGAAAAAACGCTAAATTGCTTTAGTGTCCAAGTAAGACCCGTAAACCCTCTTCCAAACTGAGATCTTGGTGGATGTCCACCCGGCATCGTAACAATAGGCCAATCTTTTTCCTTTGCCATTTCAGATAAAACACCCCCAGATGTAACAACCGATATCTTAGATCCCCTTTCAGAAGCAGTTTTCACAGCCTCTATCGTCTCCTCAGTATTTCCTGAATAACTACACGCAACAACAAGGGTGGATTCACAAACCCATCCCGGAATAGAATAATCTGCACATGACAGCACTGGTATTTTACTACTTTGAGATAGGATACCTTCCACTATAGCACCTCCGATTCCAGACCCTCCCATTCCGATAATCAACACACCCGATGGTGAGAAATTTTGCGCTACAGTTTTATGCGCGCTACTGTCCTTTTTCGATAAATCAACAATTGCATTATTCAGTTGTGTCGGGAATTTCTCAATAAGGTCCCTCATATTCGCATCAGCCATTCTAAGTGTGTTTTAAATTAATCAAGTGCGAAGTTAAGCCCTACTCTGATCATTCTACCAGGCAGTCGTACATTTCCTATATCGTGAACTTCTATGTCTAGCTCTTCATTTAGGGATAGGTCACCGGGGGAGGTTGAAATAACAACTTCTGGAATATAGATAGAGGTAAGAGAGTCTGTTTGGGATATCATCGATTTGGAGAAAAGAGCCGTAACCACAAATAAAATTTCTAAGTTAATCTTCGTGATTAGTGTCTATTTGTAGGTTTAATAAGGCAGAATAAGACTAAGTTAAATGCTTGAAAAAAGGCCACATTAATGCCACGTTTAGAAGCTTATCTTTGCAGCATGATTAGGAGCGAACAAGAGCAAGTTAGATTAGGATCTTTACAGCAATTACGAGACCTTGGAATTAATCCCTTCCCCGCAGAGGAGTTCATTGTAAGTCATAGAAGTGCGGACCTTAGAGTTGACTTTAAAGAAGGTGTTGAGGTGAGCTTGGCCGGAAGGATGATGAGCCGACGTATTATGGGTAAAGCCTCTTTCGCTGAGCTTAAAGATGCTCAAGGCAGTTTTCAACTTTACCTCAACCGAGACGAGATTTGTCCTGGTGAGGATAAAACTCTTTACAATTCAGTCTTTAAAAAGCTCCTCGACAGAGGTGACTTTATTGGAGTGAAAGGAGTAACCTTTCTTACGAAAGTGGGTGAGCCTTCTGTGAAAGTTCTCGAATTCAA
>JABISU010000306.1 GCA_018700255.1 Flavobacteriales bacterium
AGGGCGAGCCATAGAGATCATATCCGAACAGCCATCTTCAAGTGCCTTCTCACAATCAGCAGGGTCGTTAAAGCGATTGGTGGTAATGAGGGGGATTCCCAACTTTCCCATGAGCCGTTTCGTTACAAAAGCAAAACCGCCTCGAGGAACCATCGTCGCAATTGTTGGAATCCTTGCTTCATGCCAACCAATTCCAGTATTAATTACATCTGCCCCTGCAATCTCAATATCCTTTGCAAGGTGCTCAACCTCCTCCCAAGAGCTACCTCCATCAACCAAGTCCAACATGCTTAACCTGTACATAATCAGAAAATCTGGACCCACGGCTTCTCGTATGCGCCTAACGATATCTTTGGGGAATTGGATTCTATTTTCGAAACTCCCTCCCCACTTATCTGTTCTGTGGTTCGTCTCCGATGCAATAAATTCATTAATTAAATACCCCTCAGACCCCATTACTTCCACCCCACTATATCCAGCTCTCTTAGCTAAGACCGCAGTCTTTACGAAATCTTTTATCGTCCTTTCTACTCCTCTTGAAGAAAGCGCTCTAGGCTTAAATCTATTTATAGGTGCTTTGATAGCTGAAGGAGCCACATTAAATGGTGTATAGGCATATCTCCCTGCATGGAGGATTTGCATAACTATATTTCCTCCTTCTGCTTTTACAGCATTAGTTATCACTTTGTGCTTCGCAACATGAAAGATATTTGATAGCCTCGCCCCACCTAAAATGGTCACTCCTGCTCTATTCGGTGAAATCCCCCCCGTTACGATAAGCGCCACTCCTCCCTTAACCCTATCTGCATAGAATCTAGCAAGGTGTTTAAAGCCTCCCTTTTCTTCTTCTAGACCAGTATGCATTGATCCCATGATGACTCTATTTGAGAGAGTCAATGAACCCAGTTTAATTGGTGAAAAAAGTAGGGGGAATTTATTTATTTTATGCATCTGCTTTAAAGATTTTTATTCAAAATCACGAAATCTATCTACAAAATCATCGCGAAGACCACTCCTAGAAACCTGCATTTTTATGAATTTCTCAGTAATCGGATGTGTTAACACTTTCTCTTTAGGCTTAAGTTTATTCCAAATCTCCATAAAGTACATATCATTTGTCTCGAAATTTAGGAAGGTATCGTATTCAAAGAAATACCAATGTCCCTCGCTTATATGAAAATACACTCTTAACTCGTCGCGACTCCTTCCCCGAACTAACTCTACTCTTCCAGGCATTGTTCTAAATACAGCGTCATCCCCTATTGTTGCAATTCCTATTTCTGCAGTAGAGATGAAAGCATCTTCAAATGGATCATACTCAAGCTCAAGCCCTGTGAGCATCATCGTATATCTAATTTCTTTAGGAACCTTTTTATACGTTCCTTCCCTCGACAACTCTCTAAGAGCATTGTCAGCCACTTCCATCCCTGCAATCTCTCTTAATGCATATTCATAATTTGTTGAGCTGAAATCAAGCGGTGTCGCAACGTAAGCATTTGTGAGTTGCTCGGCCAAATGGGATTCTAAATCTTTAGACATATACATATTTAAAGCAAGAGATCCACGCATTTCGATCTTGCCAGACTCACTTTCCCAAACATCACCCACAAATGTGTGGTCAATAATACTCAAATCTAGAGGCAGAGTAGTTGAACCCGAGGAGAATACTCCACACCCTTCGATAGGGAGTTCCGTCAATGTCCCTGGAAGCTTAGGGTTGCGGAATTTCTCGTCAGTAGAAACAACATACCTTGAATTGGCTTTGTCGAACCTCAGATTTCCCTCAGGTTTAAAGATCTCTATATCTCCTCTGTCTGGCTTCTTCGTAAAGAAACCTGCATAAGCATCGAAAGGCGAATCATCAGTTAGAATTACACCCACTCCTAAATGTGACATCATCATTTCTTTAACTACTGAATCAACAGGGATTGCAACATCTACAGGGTCTATCACACCATTAAACCGTATCCACTCACGTCTGAATTTATCACATTCGAAAGCAAGTCTTGTCCCTCCCTCAAATTCTAAATCCTTTCTATTGGCTTGAAGGGTTACTTCCCCCGTGAACTCAAAGTAAGGACTTAAATAAAACTCCTGATCAATCTCTATGTCTCCCTGAGCATATGTAGTATATGACTCATCAACTGCGATGTTTTTGAAAAATATTGGCCAATCTATTCCCACAGCATCTTTATAAATATATGAGCCTGATGCTTGGTAATCTAAGCGCCCTCTCACAAGGATTTTTGAATCAAAAAACCTGTGGTAACGAGAGACATCGTTAGCATAAATTTGGGAATTCAGCAATATGTCCATCGCAGCATCTCTCCTTATTGTAACGTTTCCGCTATCAGGCCAAATCTCAGCATCTGCAACTGCCATAGCTTTTACATCTCTACACATAACCACGGCTTCTTCTACCATATACAATGCTTTTGTACACGAAAAATGAAGAGAGTCCTGGCCGGGGTGGACTGAAAAGAAATTTGAATGAGATCGGTCGGCTAAGTCTGAGAATAAGAGTTCTTCGTTTTCAGAGAAAGAGTTTTCCAATTCGATTTGGTCATCATCCATAAACCAAGTAAACCTATCCATCTCACAGATGTACCTCACAGCCGGCAAAGCAATTTCAGTAACTCCATCGTGAGAAACGAATTCACCAGCACGCCTATCGAAATTCACATTTGCATTTACATTTTCCGTTTCAAAAGCGAGAGCGTTTAAATCGTTACCTGTGATCTCGAAGTGCGCCGTATCAGCAAGGATAGCCCTTTCTTCCATGTTAAATAACTTAGATGTTAGGAAGGCGTCCTCGAATTCGAACTCGCCATTAGCCGTCATACCCGACTTACTCAAGTGAATCGCACCTCCAAGCAACACATCGTCATTAAAACACTTTAACCTGCTTAAATCAGATCTTACGTCGAGTATTGGATCATCAGATTGTATATTTCTATTGAGAGCAAATTCTGTAGACGTAGCATATATCTCAGGCACATGTTCATAAGAAGCACTGTTGATATACTCACTCGTATTTCCGAATGCCGAGTCTGGAACTAACACCATGTCCTCACCTCTCAAATTAGAAGTCAGGAATTCTATTTCGCCAGTCCCTTGAAGACCATTCATGTTGAGTTTTAAATCTGCGTATATCGTGCCCAAACCTAAGAAAAGTGGAAATCCTTCAGGTGGACTACTGGTTTCTATACCTAAAGAAAAGTCATCCATCAATATTAGATCTACTTCGAGATCAGGAATAATTCCATCTGCTAAAAGCTCTCCCGTGAAGCTCATATTTGACTTCATAAAATTGTCCAAGCTATCTATAGCGAAAGGGTCTAAAGCGTACCTGAACCTATTTCTATGGTAAGCACCTTTATGTATGCTCTGTGAGTCGTAGTAAACATACGAAGGTTTCACACTGTTAAGAACTGGATAGTGAGTGTAAAGATCTGATTTCCACCCGGATCTATTTGATGGGTGATCCAACTCTATGGTCCCAGAAATACCATCTATCGAGTTTCTTACTAACCTGGTCTTTGGATTACCATCCACACCCTTCTCCCCTTCAACTTCTGCACGAATATGCATCTCATCTACAGCATTCAATTCAATTAAGAAATCGTCATAGTTAAACTTAAAGTTCTTTCCATTAAATTCGAAATTACCTGCCTTTACACGACCGCCAAATGTGAAATCTCTATTTTCAGACATTTTGATATAGCCGTTTTTAGGTGACACCACAACGTTTTGGGCTTCACTTAGTTTAAAGCTTGAAAGACCTTTAATTTCAAGTGTTTTGTCTACTAAACCAAGCTGAGCGTTAACTCCGTTTGGGACTTCTGAACGAAAAGCAAGAACATCATAATCTATAAGAAGTCTATTGCATTGTAGGTGATTCTCGGCTTTGGGTAACCATTCGCACCAGTAATCCGTCTCATCATAAGTAACGTAACCATCAAGGGCTAAGTTCATTAATATTAATCTAGACTGAACAACGCTAAGTTTTAGGAAAGATGCATACTCCGAAGCGTAGAAACCCGAGAAAGGATTGCTGTGGACAAATCGACCCAGTTCAACAAGTGGATTAATTAAAGCTTGGCCAGTCATATTGTCAAACGTTCGCTTATCGAAATTTGCATGAGATCTGAAAAACCCCACGGCTCGACTCGATGGAACAATAGCCCCTAAATCAATAGTTCTACCACCAATTTTCCAAGTCATAGCCTCTACCTGAAAATCAATTTTGTGGTATGAATCGGTAAACGCCTGTAGCCCAACTCCATCTTCATCTCTGATGACGCGGAGCCTCTTTCCTATATCATCGTATCTAACTACGATACTTGGATGATAAATACTATCCTTATCCAAGTAAATAGATATCGTTGACTCTGTAGCTGACAACCCTTCACGTGTAAACAACATCTCATCAACGAAGCATCGAACGAAGAGTGTGTCATTATTGTAGATCTTTAAATAACCCGGGGTGTCACCTATAGACGTTCCACTTAGCTTAGATCCTTTGACTACAATTCCCCCAACAAAATCCATGTTAGGAAAGATATTTAACAGTTCTAACTTCTCTTCCTTTGATTCAAACCTAGGATAAGTCTGCTCCTGAACCGATCTCGAGGCTTTGACTTTAAAATCGAGTTTACCCTCTAACTCATCTTTGAAAAGATCTGTGTGAAAAGTCACTGGATATGCTGAAAAATAACTCCCCGAAAGCTTCACCTCGTAATCGTTTAACTCAACGAACTGTAGGCTATCGACAAATGTCGTCCCTTCCCAATTCACTAATCCTCCCTTACCCTTCCATTTAGATAAGGTCGGTAAAAACACGCCCGCCGTTTGTCTTATTCTTGATGTGTCACCATTTAAAGTACAAACTAGTGATCCATCGGTAAATTTCACATAAGGCAAAGAATCTATTCCGAACTCCATCCCCCCCCCATCGAAATGCCAGCCAGACAAACCCTCATTCGCTATTGATCCATTTTCAAAAAGTTTAGATGAAATCTCAAGGTATTTATTGAGTTTTTTTCTCCACCTTTTATTTTCAGACATAGCAGTTATTTGGGCGTGCCAATCATCCCAAATAACATTATCCATTCCTGTATCAAGCTGCTCAGAAACCCCCCTCAAATATCCAATAATTCCAGTAGAGTTCTTGAGGTGAATGGACTGGAGTTGTAAGGTCGTTGAAATGATTGTGTCCTGAATCGACTTTGGGGTAGAAGATCTTAAAAACTGATTAGTGAACACTTTACGCAACCAAGCAGAGTTCTTAGAATCCCCCTTAGCGAAGTCAATTTGAAGTTCCTTCGCAAAGGAAATAGCAGATGGCAACGAATCTCTAACGGGGATAGCTGACTGAGCAAACCCTTCAAGCGATATTGACCAGATAAAAAACATCGCTGCAAGAGCTATTACAGACTTTAACTTGTATAAAGAATTTGTTCCTCCCATCAACCCACAATGTAGTAAGTCATGGATGAGTTTCTGCTATAACTGCTACTCGGGTTTCACACAAATAATACACGCCCAGCCCTCACTATCTCTAACCTCCTCAACACGCCACGCAAGCCCTTCTATCACTCTTTGCAAAACAGGCACATCTCCAGAAAAGAATCCAGACAAAGCAATTCTACCTCCAGCCCTTAAAACTTTGTCATAAGATGCCATATCCTGCACTAGAATATTCCTGTTTATGTTAGCAAGAATAACATCATTGACAAGGGTACCTTGTAAATTGGATGCGTCGCCACAAACCACAACAAGACTATCATCCATAACAGAAAAGCCATTCAATCCAGCGTTCTCTATCGTGTTTGAGTAAGCTCCCTCCTCAATATCTATCGCAAGTACTGAAGCTGCTCCAAGCTTCAAAGCTGCGATTGCTAACACCCCAGTTCCACACCCCATATCTAATACCGTCAGCCCCTTGACATCAAAATCTAACAAAGTGTGCATCATTAAAAGCGTCGTATCGTGGTGTCCAGTACCGAAAGACATGTGTGGCACAATAACAACGTCTAAAAACCCCTTTCCTACCTTTTCCGGCAAACTGTGGAATGGTGCTCTTACTATAGCCCTTTCACCGACATAAACGGGCTCGTAATTTGCTTCCCATTCTGCATTCCAGTTCGTTGTCTTTATAATACTTTCAGACCAAACAACCTCAGCCATTCCAATCAATCTTTCTTTAACATCTAAAAGCTCAGACCTATCAACAAATTTCTCGGGAATATATGCCTTAAGCCCCTCATCCGTGGGTTCGAAAACTTCGAAATTCAACTCTGAAAGCCAGGCAATGGCAACCTCACGTGCCGGAAGCAAAGGCGTAAACTTAATGTCAAGTTTAAGGTAGTCTGTGCGTATAAACTCTCTGCTCATTTAACTTGAAACTGATTAATCAAAGACTTGAATCAGCTTTTATAATTAACTGAAAATCAATTGTATCTAACGAAGCGCCGCCGATAAGACCTCCATCTACATCAGGGCTAGTAAAAATCTCCTCTGCATTAGATGGCTTACAACTTCCGCCATATAAAATAGAAGTTCTAAATGCGATATCTTCATCAAACCTATCAGCGAGGTAAGATCTAATAAAACTATGCATTTCCGCTGCCTGAGCAGCAGATGCAGTTCTCCCAGTCCCAATAGCCCAAATAGGTTCATATGCAACCACAACGCCTGCCATTTCCTCTGAGCTAACACCCTCAAAGGCAGAAACAAGCTGTGCTTTAATCACCGACTCCTGACTTCCATCATCTCTCGAAGCAAGGTTTTCACCACAGCAAAGCACTACGCCTAGACCAGCATCAATACATCTACGAACTTTTTTCGCAACTATTTCATCTGACTCTCCGAAGTCAGCTCTCCTTTCAGAGTGCCCTACTAAAGCAAAATCAACTCCACAAGAAACGAGCATATTAGCAGTATATTCACCAGTGTAAGCACCTTCAGAAAACGCACTAACCTGTTGTGCTGCAATTAGTACCCCGTTGCGCTCACCACCTGAAAGCTCAGACAAATAAGGTGCTGGAGGAGCTATCATTACTCTCACGTCTTTAGGCATAGAAGCCATAGCTTCACCCATTACAGCCATCCACTCACGGGCCTCATTTATAGATTTGTTGCTTTTCCAGTTTCCTGCTACGATATTTCTCATCTTAGATATCTGATATTTGTGCAAATATGCCTCAGACAGATTCAAAATCCACCATCAATTCCACTCTCAAGAAGATTTGGGGTTTTGACGAGCTGAGAAAGTTCCAGGTTGCCCCTGTATCTGCCCTCACTTCAGGCACGGACGTAATCGCTCTTTTACCCACTGGCGGTGGAAAATCCTTATGCTTCCAGCTCCCTGCACTCGTGCGTGGTGGGCTATGCATCGTGATTTCTCCTATCATCGCCCTCATGGAAGACCAAACCAACCAACTCAAACTTTTAGGTGCACGTGCTGCATCTCTCACAGGAGATAGAAAAAATATAGATCGAATTCTAAACAATGCCAGTCTAGGCGCAATAGACTTCCTATACCTTTCTCCAGAAAGGCTCAAGGACCCCCTTTTCATAGCTCAGGCTCCCCTACTTGAAGTAAGAACCATTGCCATTGACGAGGCACATTGTATTTCACAATGGGGGCACGATTTCAGGCCTGAGTTCAGAAATATAAGCGTTCTAAAATCCTACTATCCGACAGCTGTTCTAGGCGCATACACAGCAACTGCCACAAATGAAGTTCTCGCTGATATCGCAACCCAACTAAAGATCGACACCGGGTGCATCCACACCACCTCGATGAGAAGGCAGAACCTTGAATTTGAAGTCAGCACTTGGGGCGATACCGAAGAAGAAATATTACTTCTAGCACGCGAACTCAAGGGATCTGGACTTGTTTATGTCAAGACACGAAACGATGCCGATCGCTGGGCGACAAGACTGTCCTCTGTGGGACTGTGCGCCACCTCATTCCATGCCGGCCTTGAAAAAAATATCAAACAAAAACGCCAGAGAGATTGGATTTCAGGCAAGGTGCCCATCATGGCCTGCACATCCGCATTCGGAATGGGCATTGATAAAGCAGACGTAAGGTGGATTTTACACGTCGGCGCTCCCGCAAATTTGGAGAGCTACGTCCAAGAAGCGGGAAGAGCTGGTCGCGATGGCAATCCCTCTCGATGTATCTTATTCCAAGGAGCACGGGATTTAAAGAAGAGTGAGGCGAGAAACAAGGAGATGTTCCCATCCCTTAAAACGATTCAAAATATTTACCAAAGCCTTGCTAATCAAGGCAAAGTAGCAATAGGCGACGCCCCAATCGACCCCACTAACATTGACATTAAAGAGTCTGCTAAAAATTCTGGATGCACGGCCTCAGAGGCATTGGCTGCACTAGCTTTTTTAAACAGTGCCGGCCATATAGATTTAATCAAAAATCCCAGAAGCTCATTAGGGAAAGTGAAGTGGCTAGGAGGTAGAAATAGCATTGTTAATGAGACGACTCACCCTACCGATATACTTGCGTCTCATTTAATGAGAATTGGGCTTGACATGGAGCCTATTTCAACATCTGCAAAGAAACTTGGAAGTGAGCTAGGCTTAGCGGAGCACGTTATTGATTCTGCATTGAGAACCTTGGACGCTCAAGGTCGATTAGAGTGGATGCCCCAGGCAGCAGAGTATGAGGTTGTTTGGCCTTCTGGGAGAATTAACGCCAAAAAAATCACCTTACCTTCCTCGGTTTATGCTGACAGGGCAGAATCCGCCGATAAAAAA
>JABISU010000188.1 GCA_018700255.1 Flavobacteriales bacterium
AAGGAACTATCAATGCCTCGAAGAAGGAAGAAGGTCGCTGTTTGGAGTATAATCAGTCTATTTGCTGGCCTTATTATGTCTGTCGGTCTTCATACCGGAATGGAAAAGATGCTTAAGCCACACCAGAAGGAGCGCATACATGTTCTTTTCGGAATAGATGTGAACAATCCCGATGCGGATTATAATATACGTCATGCTAAAGCAGCTATAGGAAGTGGAGGGCTTACAGGTAAGGGTTGGATGCATGGACCTATGACTGCTTACAGTTTTGTTCCGGAGCAAGAAACAGACTTCATCTTCTGTACCGTTGGGGAAGAATGGGGGTTTTTAGGAAGTGCCTTTGTGATTTTTTTATTTACTTTTTTAATACTTAGAATATTAATTATTGCAGAACGCCAACGGTCCAAGTTTACTCGCATATACGCATATGGAGTAGCTAGTATTCTGTTTATGCACCTTTTAGTAAATGTTGGGATGGTGCTTGGATTAGCTCCTGTAATAGGAATACCACTTCCGTTTTTCAGCTATGGGGGCTCCTCACTTATAGGTTTTACTTTTCTAATCACAGTTTTAATCAGGCTAGATGGGGAGAGATTAAGCGTCCTGAGGTAATCGATTAATGGGTTGTATTTTATGTTTCATCGACATTTTATAGCAATTCGTTTGGGTTTTCGTAATTTTTTAACCATATTTGTTATAATGCTATTCACACTAAATACATGTTGTTGTTGTTGTCCACTGAAAGGAGGCAGCCTAATATGAATACGTGATAGATATAAAATAGAATCGTAATCTTTTAAAGCCTCTGATAATATCAGGGGCTTTTTTTTATGCAAAATAATATGACAGTTCCAACAATTAATCCCAGACTAAAAGCCCTTGAGGAATTAAGGTGGCATGTCGGCAATAGCCCTATGCATAAATTGGTAAACCTATCTCCAAAACCAGGGGTAGAAATTCACGTAAAGCTTGAATGGCAACAGTTCGGTGGAAGTGTAAAGGCAAGACCTGCTTTTAATATCATACATGACGCTGTCGTTTCTGGAGCTTTACAAGGAAGGCGCCTCCTGGACGCAACTTCTGGAAATACAGGAATAGCATACGCTATTTTTTCTGCCGCTGCAGGAATACCTGTGACTCTTTTTCTCCCCGAGAATGCTTCAAAGGAGAGGAAGCATATACTTAGAGCTCTTGGAGTGGATCTCCGATTAACCAGTCCATTAGAAGGGACTGATGGAGCCCAGTCAGAAGCGCGTGAATTAGTCATGAAATCGCCTGAAAAATTTTGCTACGTAGACCAATATGGGAATGAAGCCAATTGGAAAGCTCATTATTATGGAACGGGAGCTGAGGTTTGGCATGAAACCGCGGGTAGAATAACACACTTCATAGCTGGACTTGGCACAACTGGGACATTTATGGGAACGGGCCGGAGACTTAAAGAATATAATCCAGATGTGAGACTTGTGGCACTTCAACCGGAAACAGCACTACACGGATTGGAGGGATGGAAACACCTTGAAACAGCACGAGTACCAGAAATATACGATGCTGGTATACCTGATGAAATGAGATTCGTAAGCACCGAGGAAAGCTACGAAATGATGCGAAGAGCAGCTCGAGAAGAGGGACTTATCTTAAGCCCTTCAGGTGCTGCAAATCTCGCTGGAGCGGTTAAACTAGCCAAGGAAATTGAAGAAGGAGTTGTCGTTACGATTCTTGCAGATGACGCAACTAAATACAGCGAAGTGATAAATTCAGTCTTAAAATGAGTAATCAATTTTTACCCCTCGATGTGAATGAGGAATCTATGGTTGAGATGAAAGCACACGGAGAGGATGCTTTTCCTAACGAGTGCTGCGGATTCTTTTACGGCGAGGAGAGGGATGATGTTAGGTGGGTGACTCTTGCAAAGCGTATTATAAATGTTAAAGAGGGTGACCAAAGACGCAGATTCGAAATATCCGGAAAAGACTACATCGGAGCTGAGAGGTTTGCCACACAGGAAGGATTGACTCTCTTAGGTATCTATCACAGCCATCCCTTACATCCCGCTGTTCCAAGCAAGCATGATCTTGAAGTAGCTATGCCTTGGTTTAGTTACATTATCTTGAGCGTGGAATCTTCAGGTGTCAATCACGTGAGGTCTTGGCAATTAAACGAATCGAGAATATTTGAGGAAGAAGTAATAAATAAAAATCAACTAAAAGTGTAAAAAATGGCCGAAAAAAGCCGAAAAATCACTAAAAACAGCATCAAAAACACTAAATAATAGAAATATGGCAACTTTAATAATTCCCACACCACTAAGAAAATTCACAAACGGACATGCAGTTTTTGAGGCATCTGCCTCAAACGTAAACGAGCTTTTAAATGCTCTATCTTCTGCAAACGAAGGAATAAAAAAGCATCTTTTTGATGATTCTGGAGAGCTTAGGAGTTTCATTCGCATTTATGTAGGAGATGAAGACATCAACGAACTAAAAGGCGGCAACACTAAGATTGACGATCAAGACGAGGTTATTATCATCCCCGCAATCGCAGGAGGGTCTAAATAAATTACATATGTCGCTTCGCAAAATTACACTTTCAAAAGAAGAGTTAGAGAGATATAGTCGACACCTGATTATTCCAGAATTTAACATTGAAGGCCAAAAAAAGCTGAAAGCTTCCAGCGTTCTTGTCATAGGCTCAGGTGGGCTTGGAAGTCCACTCCTTTTATACTTAGCTGCAGCAGGTGTTGGACGTATCGGAATTGTAGATTTTGACACCGTCGATGTTTCTAACTTGCAAAGGCAAGTACTCTTTGGAATTCAAGATGTTGGTGTGTCAAAAGTCTTGGCCGCAAGTAAGCGCCTAAAGTCTTTAAATCCACATATTTCAATCGAGGTCCACGATACTATGTTCACTGTAGATAATGCACGGGAGCTCGTTAAGCAGTACGATGTAGTCGCAGACGGAACCGATAACTTCCCTACACGTTATTTAGTTAACGACGCCTGTGTACTTGAGGATAAGGTAAATGTTTACGCAAGTATATTCAGGTTTGAAGGCCAAGCTTCCGTCTTTAATCAGCTCCTACATGATGGAACGCGAGGCCCTAATTACAGAGACTTATTCCCTTCTCCCCCACCTCCTGGCTTAGTCCCTAGTTGTGCTGAAGGGGGAGTTATAGGAGTGCTTCCTGGGATCTTAGGATCTCTGCAAGCTCTTGAAGTTCTCAAAGTAATTTCAGGTATAGGCGACACCCTAAGTGGAAGACTCTTTCTATTCGACGCAACTGGATTCACAACACGAATCTTAAAAGTACGGAAGAATAAAAATAACCCACTTAATGGTGAAAATCCTACCCAAACTGAGCTTATCAATTACGAGCAGTTCTGTGGGATAGACAGAAAGTCTGAGCAGCCCCGAGAGATTGCAGAGATTAGCGTAAGTATCTTAGATAAATGGCGGAAAGAAGGTGTTAATCACCTCCTTATCGATGTTCGCGAACCATACGAATACGGTATCGCTGAAATCGGAGGTGAGTTAATTCCACTTTCAACTGTACTTGAAAGCACCGACAGAATTCCTAAGGATTTTCCAGTCGTAGTTCAATGTAGATCCGGCGCAAGAAGTGCAAGTGCTATACGCAAACTCGAAGACGCTCATGGCTACACTAACCTTGTAAATTTAACAGGGGGAATCTTAAGATGGCAGGAGGAGATTGATTCCTCTCTAGCTAGGTATTAATAGTTGAAATTTATAGCCCCAAAAGAACTTCATTAGGCTCTTTGCCGCTGAAGAGCATAAGCTCAGGCTTTTCGAGGAGTTCCTTCACTAAGTATAGAAAACTTACGCTTTCCTTTCCGTCGACTATTCTGTGGTCATAGCTGAGTGCCACATACATTATAGGGCGTATTTCAACTTTCCCATCAACAGCGACCGGTCGCTCAACAATATTGTGCATTCCAAGGATTGCGCTTTGAGGAGGGTTGATAATAGGGGTAGAAAGCATCGACCCGAAAACTCCGCCATTCGTGATGGTGAATGTTCCACCTTGCATCTCATCTACTGTAAGCTGTCCATCCCTGGCGCGGATAGCAAGTCGTTTGATCTCTCCTTCTATTTCTGCTAAAGACATTACTTCTGCATTGCGAATCACTGGAACCATGAGTCCTTTGGGAGAGCTCACTGCAATACATATATCTGCGTATTCATGGAAAATTGCGTCCTTTCCGTCTATCATCGCATTAACACCTGGGAATTTAGCCAGAGCTATGGTAACTGCCTTTGTAAAGAAACCCATGAAACCTAACCCCACTCCTTTTTCTTCCTTAAACTTATTCTTGTACTTCTTTCTAAGATCCATTATGGGCTTCATGTCTACCTCGTTGAAAGTAGTAAGCATGGCAGTATCGTTCTTCACACCTACAAGTCTTTCAGCTACTTTTCTACGTAGCATAGACATGCGTTCTGTACGTGTTTCACGAGAACCCGTCCATCCAGCTTTTGCTAAAGCTGAATTGGGGTCAAACCCAGCGGCAAGTGCTGATAAGACATCCTGTTTAAGAATTCGTCCGTCTCTTCCTGATCCCGAAAGTGATCCAGTTGAAATTCCCTTATCTGCCATCATTTTACGTGCTGCTGGAGACGTATGACCTTCAGCGAAGCTTCCTGTAGAAGTTTGGGGTTTCGATTTTACAGGTTCTGGAGTAGGAGCAGGAGTCACGACTGGAACTGGAGTTGCTACAACTGGAGGAGTTGACCCCGCTGGTCTTTCTGCATCAGTATCTATTAGGCAGCAAACGTTTCCAACAGGAACAACATCTCCTTCTTCTACTTTAAGAGAAATAATTCCAGCCATTTCAGCCGGCAACTCTAGAGTAGCCTTATCTGAATCTACTTCAGCAATTGCTTGGTCCTTTTCGACGTAATCTCCATCACTTACAAGCCAAGCAGAAATTTCTACTTCAGATATGCTCTCTCCTGGACTAGGGACTTTCATTTCAAGTATTGGCATGATTCAATATTTTTAGTGAGCGTATTCAAGAACGGCATCTATTATGGCGTCGTGTCTACGTTTGTAGATAAGAGGTGATCCCGAAGCAGTCGTTCCGCTGGCAGGTCGGGTAATGGCCTTTTCTAATTCTCCCTCATAATGAATAGATATAAACGGCCAAGCGCCCATATTTCTGGGTTCTTCTTGAAGCCAAACCACTTTTGTTTTCCTTCCATATCTCTTTACAATCTTATCTATAGCGCTTTTTGGGAATGGGTGGAGTTGTTCTATACGCACTAAAGCGATGTTTTCCGTGATTTTAGAGTCCAGCATCTCAAATTTCTCGAGTACATCATAATAGATTTTACCTGAGCACAGCATAAGCGCATCTACTTTCTTCGCTGCGGGAGCTTTTCCCATGCGAGGGTCGTCAATTACCTCGTTGAACTTACCCTTAGAGAGATCGCTAACTGTCGAAATCGCTTTCGGGTAGCGTAGTAATCTCTTCGGGGTAAATACCACTAGCGGTTTGCGGAAAGGACGTACAACCTGTCTACGTAAGATGTGAAACATTTGGGCAGGAGTGGTGCAGTTCGCGATAATAATATTATCGCCAGATCCAAGTGTGAGGAATCTTTCAAGACGGCCTGAACTATGCTCTGATCCCATACCCTCGTAACCGTGTGGTAAAAGTAGAGTAAGACCATTCATAGTACGCCACTTATCCTCAGTCGCACTTAAAAACTGATCCCAAATAACCTGCGCTCCATTGTTAAAATCTCCAAATTGAGCTTCCCAAATCGTAAGACCATTAGGACGAGCAAACGCGTAACCGAAATCAAACCCTGCAACTGCATACTCGGAAAGTAACGAGTTGTATATACTTAATTCAGCCTGACCTTTCTTTAGATTGTTTAGGAGAATAATTTTCTCCTCATTGTCATCGGTCTTAAGAACAGCGTGCCGATGTGAGAAGGTCCCTCTCTCTACATCTTGGCCGCTAATTCTCACTGGATGGCCTTCAACTAGTAGGGTTCCGTAAGCTAAAATTTCTGCCATACCCCAATCTAGTTTATCTGAATCGAGCATTTTGCGTCTATCCTTGAGGAGCTTTGCTGATTTCCTGAAGAACATCTTGCCTTTTGGAAGTGTACTTATTGAAACCCCAATCTCCCTAATCTTCTTGTCAGGATACTTCGTGTCAGGTGAAGTTGTTAATTCTTCGTGAGTAGCAGTGCGATAATCCTTCCAAATGTCAGATAAGAAATTCTCAACTGAATTTGTGTCCTTTTGTTTGGCTATGCTGAGACCGTCTTCCATTAGGTCTATTTGAGCCTTCCTTAAAGTTGCGCCTTCTTCCTTTGTCAAATTGCCATCTGATATGAGCTGAGCAAGATAGATCTCGTATGGAGAACTATGTGAGGCTATGGCTTTATAGAGCTTCGGTTGAGTAAATTTAGGCTCATCTCCCTCGTTGTGTCCATACTTTCTATAGCCTAATAGATCAACGAAAACATCTCTATGGAAGGTTTGTCTATACTTAAGCGCTATTCTCATCACTTGCACTACCGCCTCTGGGTAATCCGCATTTACGTGGAAAATTAAACTTTGAGTAACCTTCCCTATATCCGTGCAATACGTGGAAGTTCGTGCGTCTAGATAGTTCGTGGTAAAACCGATTTGGTTGTTTACAACGATGTGAATAGTACCGCCTGTTTTGTATCCTTCGAGCCCAGCCATTTGAACTACTTCGTAAACAACTCCCTGACCTGCAATAGCAGCGTCTCCATGAACTAAAATGGGAAGTACTGCGTTTTCATCACCACCTCTCTCGTCGATTCTCGCACGAGAAATACCAAGTACCACAGGATCTACTGATTCGAGGTGCGATGGATTAGGAGCTAGAGTTATAGATACTTCCTTATCTGAATCCGTTTTTCGAGTGAATGAATGACCTAAGTGATACTTCACATCGCCTTCTAGGTTGTCGTCACCCTCAAAATCTTTGCCCTGAAATTCACTAAAAATATCTCGATACGATTTTCCTAATATGTGAGCAAGAGTACTTAATCGCCCTCTATGAGCCATCCCTATAACAACCTCTTTAACCCCGTTCTTGGCTCCTTGCTCGATGAGAGAGTCTAGGGCTGGGATAAGGGATTCGCCGCCTTCGAGAGAGAAACGCTTTTGGCCAATATACTTCTTCTGAAGAAATTCCTCAAACAGAGTTGCTTGGCTGATCTTTTTTAGGATCTGTAAGCGTTCGGTCGCATCAAATTTCTTGCGTTTATCGAGTTCAATATTTTTACGTATCCACTGCACCCGATTCGGCTCGCGGATATACATATACTCCGTGCTGATGCTATTACAGTATGTTTCTTCTAGATGAGAAATTATTTCTTTAAGCGAAATTGGTCCCAAACCTATTTCATTTCCCGCCTGGAAAACTATATCTAGATCGGAATTGTTTAATCCGTAATTTTCCAGAGATAGGTCAGGAGAATAACTGCGGCGCGTGCGAACAGGGTTAGTTAAAGTAAACAGGTGTCCACGGGTTCTATATCCGTGGATTAGGTCGAGAACCTTAAATTCCTTGAGAGTTTGAGGAGAAGCTGCATCGTCACTGAAATGAGAATTAGCTAAATCGAAGCCAGCAAAAAAAAGTCGCCATGAGCGGTCAACAGAATCAGGGTTGTTGAGATATTGGGCGTATAATACGTCCAATTGCTTAGGGTCAACGTTGTTTAAAAACGATAATGGATCCACGCTAATGAATTAGTTATAAATGCCAGTGCGAAGTTACAACTGCTTAAACAATTGAAGGTAGGCTAATCTCACTAAATGTTAATCGGAAAATATATGGATTCATGACGTTCGCTCTGTAACAGAACTAAGTAAATTCTCGAACGTTTTAAGGTGGTCAGAACTGAGGTCGAGTTGAGATAGTGCGGTACGCGCATTTTCTGTATATACCATCATTTTTTTACGAGCCGCAATGTCAGCCCCTGATTCTATCATGGCCGATTTTAAGAGTGATACTTTCTCTGTACTTTCTAAACAACTTGAAAAATTTTCAGGCATCATCCCCTGCGCTTTTGTATAAATCCAAATAAAAGTCTTCTTTTCCGAAAGAATATCTCCCCCAACCTTTTTTCCCGTGATTTCTGAATTGCCGAAAGTGTCTAGAAGATCGTCTTGGATTTGGAATGCAAGGCCTGTTTGTTCTCCAAACTTATACCAAAGCTCAACCCTTTCCTTAGAAGCTCCTGCAGAAATAGCTCCCATCGCGCATGAACAAGCCAATAAAACTGAGGTTTTTAGACGAATCATCTCTAGATAATGATCTATTGTTACATCGTTCATTTTCTCGTACTCCATATCCAATTGCTGGCCTTCGCAAACTTCACGAGAGGTTCTATTGTAGATCTTTAATATTTCGAGAAGAGCACTTTCGTTAACGTCTTCCAGTGAAATGCTCGCCAGAGCAAACATCGCGTCACCACTCAAAATAGCCGAGTCTTCACCATAAACTTTGTGCGCCGTCAATTGCCCTCGCCTAAGCGGAGCTTTATCCATAATATCGTCGTGCATAAGAGTGAAGTTGTGAAACAACTCCACTGCGATCGCTGCTGGCAATGCTTTGTCAATAGAAGAGCCCTCAGCCTCACAAACAGAAAGAGCTAAAAGTGGTCTAATTCGCTTCCCGTGAATGTTTAACAGATAGTGAATCGGTGCATAAAGTCCGTCAGATGG
>JABISU010000093.1 GCA_018700255.1 Flavobacteriales bacterium
CTATGCATCATCAGTACATTAAAGTACTGAGTGGAGGAGAACGCAAGCGACTTCACCTTCTTAGGGTTTTAATGAGCAACCCTAATTTTCTTATCCTAGACGAGCCCACGAACGATCTTGACATCTTCACTCTCACAGTATTAGAAGAGTTTCTCTTAGATTTTGCCGGCTGCCTTATTGTTGTATCTCATGACAGGTACTTTATGGACAAGATCGTTGAGCATATTTGGGCTGTCGGCGAAAACGAAGATCTTTCAATACTTGACTACCCTGGCAACTACACACAGTACCGGTTATCGCACGCAGAAAAGCTTGCAGATGCTCGAGCAGCAACTTCAGACTCTGACTCTAAGCCTATAGAGGTAAAAGGCGATTACTCCGCTAAACTATCATACAAAGAAAAATTTGAGTTTGACAAACTCGGACCTCTTATAGAGCAGCTCGAAGTGAAGCGCGATACTTTATCTTCTAAACTTGAAACGTGCAATTCTCATGAGGAATTAATAAAACTAGGGGATGAACTAGGTAAAGTCACCTCAGACATAGACGAAGCAGAGATGCGATGGCTTGAGTTGGCTGAAAGAGCTTAGATTAAGGCTGGTCGAAGTCCATTACAAATGGCCCATCTCCTTCGGGGTGAGATTGACATGCAAGGACATAACCATTCTCGACTTCTTCTTCTTCTAAAGCAAAGTTAATATCCATCGAAGCACTACCGGAAGTCATTTTACAACGGCAAGTACAGCAAACTCCACCTTGGCACGAGAAGGGTGCATCAACTCCAGAATCTAAAGCAGCATCGAGTATTGATTTGCCGGAGCGTTTTACTGAGACTTGGGTTGTAACGCCATCTAGAACAATGGAAACTTCAACCTCTTCACCAGAAGCCGATGAAGTGGCTTCAATAGGGGGTTCTTTAACGTAATCTGAAGATGATGTGAATAGTTCATATTTAACTGCCGAGTCCGGCATACCAGCCCCAGTGAGGGCTGTTCTACAATCTGAGATCATAGATTCAGGGCCGCACAAGTAAGCTACGTCAAAAGATGTTGGGGAAATAACTTCGGGGAAAAGACGCGAGAGACGCTTTGAGTCAAGGCGACCTGAGAAGAGTTCGATTTCCGCAGGTTCGCGAGTGAGAAAATTAAAGAGTTGAAGACGTTCTAAATAAGTGTCTTTTAGGTCAGATAATTCGTTCTTAAATATGATACTCGAAGTCTCTTTGTTAACATAGCAAAGGGTAAATTTAGCTGAGGAGTCGGTCGAGAGAACGTCCTTTATTATTGAAATAACAGGTGTAATTCCTGATCCGGCAGCGATGGCAAGGTGGTTTTTAACAGAGTCCTTGAAATCGCGAGTGAAACGACCATCAGGGGGGAGAGACTCAAGAGTATCACCAACAGCAAGCATGCGATTACAGAAAGTGCTAAATTTCCCTCCTGGCACTTCCTTTACTGCTACACGTAGAACTCCTTCAGAAGGAGATGAACATAGCGAGTAACTGCGGCGAACATCCTCCCCATCTATTTTAGCAAGGAGCGTGAGATACTGGCCAGCAAGGAAGCTGAAAGATTCTCCTGAAACTGGTTTAAGTAAAATCGAAACTGATTCAGGAGTTTCACGACAGATCTCTGCAACTCGTAGTTTTTGGAATTTAGACATGGCGCGAAGGTAAGAGGGAAAAGTAATTTATAATGATTTGATCTAAATCAAAAGAAAAAAAATGTTAGCAGTATCTTTGATAGATGATTCAAACTTTAGAACAATTTGACGCCTACGTAGCAGCAGAGAAAAAGATTGAGCCAAAAGATTGGATGCCAGATGGTTATCGAAAAACATTGATTCGTCAAATTTCGCAGCATGCGCATTCTGAGGTGGTGGGGATGCTGCCTGAGGGGAATTGGATTACAAGAGCGCCAAGTTTGCAGAGGAAGGCCATTTTACTAGCTAAAGTTCAAGATGAAGCCGGGCATGGGTTGTATCTGTATTCTGCAGCGGAGACTCTCGGAGTAGAGAGGTCTGATCTTGTCGACGACTTATTGAGTGGCAAGGCTAAGTACAGCAGCATCTTTAATTACCCCGTATTAACATGGGCAGACATTGGAGCAATTGGTTGGCTTGTAGATGGTGCGGCGATTATGAATCAGGTACCACTTTGTAGGTGTAGCTACGGTCCTTACTCAAGGTCTATGATTAGGGTTTGTAAAGAGGAGAGTTTTCACCAAAGACAGGGATATTCAATCATGGTGGAGCTTATGAAAGGTAATGAAGCCCAAAGGGAAATGGCTCAGGATGCTCTAAACCGTTGGTGGTGGCCATCACTGATGATGTTTGGTCCAAGTGACAAGGACAGTGAACACAGTTCGCAAAATATGAAGTGGAAGATTAAGCGCTTCACAAATGATGAATTACGCCAAAGAATGGTTGATATGACCGTTCCCCAAGCAGAGTGCATAGGACTTAAGATGCCCGATAATGAGTTAAAGTGGAATGATGAGACCGGTCACCATGATTTC
>JABISU010000307.1 GCA_018700255.1 Flavobacteriales bacterium
GCTATCCAACTGACCGTGATCTTGTCTTGGCATTATCAAGCAGTGACGACACTACACGCAACAGCGCGTTCAACGTCCTACTGGACACGCTTCAACAACCTATCTACTTTCACTTGCGACGCCTTTTAGGCAATCATGAAGACGCTGCTGATGCATCCCAAACAACCTTTATCAAAGTCCATACCTCCCTACACACCTTCGCCTTTAAATCAAAACTCAGTTCGTGGATTTTCACAATCTCAACTAGACAAGGTCTTGACTTAATTAGAAAACGTAGAGTTACAGAGGATGACTTCGAAACTAATTTAGCAAGTCTCCAATCAGATCTTTATTTTGACGCAGATGAGGCAACTGCTAGAGTTCATGCTGCAGTACTAACGCTTCCCGAAAAACAAAGAGCCGTTTTTATCTTAAAATATTTTGAGGGCCTCGACTACAAATCAATATCTGATGCTACTAGCACCTCCGTGGGAGCTCTAAAAGCCTCTTATTATCACGCAAAACAGAAAATTAAACCCCTGCTACTTTCTAACGTCATATAAACATGAGCTACTCAAAAGAAAACTCAAATAATAAGCCATTTAAAATTCCTGAAGGCTTCTTTGAAAAGCAAAGATCTGAGATCCTTTCGGCAACGTCTGAGAGGCACTCCGTTTCTAAGAAACGCGTATTGTCAATAAAACTGTCTCGCTCTTTAGCATTGGCCGCATCTTTAACTGCTATAGGTTTCTTAGTAACTGTTTGGACGAATAAGTCAATAGATAATTGCATAAGCTTCGCATGCCTTCTAGAGTCTACTGATTTTAACGACTTAAATAAGGAAGAGTATGAAACGCTAGAGCTTTGGCAAGAAGAACTCACAGAAGAAGAATATGAATCACTTTAATCAATAACCCGCATATAACAAAATTATCAATTATGAAAAAACTACTTTTTACCACACTACTTATTGCCTTTGCAATAGCTCCGGCACTTAGCCAAAAGAATGTATCTAAAGACGAAAGGTCTCAGAGAAAAGAGAAAATTGAAACTCTTAGAATTGCGTTCTTTACTGAAAAACTAGAAATGACTACAGAAGAAAGCACTGCTTTTTTCGCACGTCAAAATGACTTTGAAGAATCTATTGCAGACCTTAAAAAGGAATATAAACATCTTCGCACAAAAAAAGATTCTGATTCTATTTCAGACAAAGAACACGCTCAAGGAGTGACACAACGAGCTGAGTTTAAGAAGAAAGAAATAGATCTGAACAGCTCATTTATTCTAGACTGCTTTGATATACTTGATGCAAAGCGAGCAATTGCTATCCCTGAAATCAAAAAGAATTTTCGCAAAGAAATACTTGCTAAAAGAAATAATACCGTTAAGGAAAAATAAACCCTATAGACGGGCCTTTTAGTAAATTAAGGTTTAGCGGCGACGAGCTTTTCCTCTACCTCCACGCCCTCCTCCATTTCGTCCTACACCCCCTCCACGACCACCTCCACCACGGAAATTAGGGTCATATTCTGGACCTTGTCCCACTCGAGAAGGAAGCTTAAGCTTATCGACTTTTCGTTCGATTAGTTTTTCGATATTACCGAATCGGCGCATATCATCGGGAGTGATGAGAGTGAATGCTTCACCCTTGCGTTCTGCACGAGCAGTTCGACCTATACGGTGCACGTAATCTTCTTCGTTAGGCGGTACGTCGTAATTTATAACGACTTCGATGCTGTCAATATCGATTCCACGAGAGACAACATCTGTAGCGACGAGCAAAGGAATTATCTTTTGACGGAAGCCAAGCATTACTTTCTCTCTCTCTTCTTGTTTGAGATCAGATGAAATTTTATCGCACTTTAGACCGGCCTGACGAAGGGCGCGAACAACCTGATTGACTGTGCGTTTTCGAGAGGTGAAGATTATACCAGATTTAACATTGAGGCCTTTGAGTAAATCAACAAGAACATCATCTTTTTGGTGTTCGAAAACGACAAATGCGCTTTGCTTGACATTTGCTGACGGCTTCGATAGTGCAAGCTGGACAGTTACTGGTTCATTCAATAGTTCGTGGGCTAAAGAGCGCATCCTATCCGGCATGGTGGCACTGAATAGCAAGGTTTGGCAACCTTTGCGACAATGAGAAGCAATGCGCATAATGTCTTGATGGAAACCCATATCCAACATGCGATCTGCTTCGTCAAGGATTAGAACTTCAAGCTCAGAGAGGTCGACGTATCCAAGATTGAGATGGGAAAGCATCCTGCCTGGGGTTACGACAACAATATCAGACCCCTCCTTCAGGGCTTGTTTCTCACGAGAGAATTCTTTTCCAGAGCCTCCACCATAAATAGCAAGACTAGTTACACCTGTGTAGTAACCGAAACCCTCGGCGGCCTGATCAATTTGCATCGCGAGTTCGCGAGTTGGCACTACCACTAAGGCCTTTACTTTCCCATTGTCTGGTGAATCAATAATGATATCCATTGTTGGGAGTAGGAATGCAGCAGTTTTACCTGTTCCAGTTTGGGCTATTCCAAGCATATCCTTATTGCGAAGTATGTGAGGAATCGCCTCAGATTGAATTGGCGTTGCGTTTTCAAATCCCATCGCTGCGAGCCCCTCTTCTATATTGGGATGGAGTTCCAGGTCCACAAACGGGACGGGAACTGCGTTTTCTTCCTCTTTTTGCACGGCGTGAAGATAGTGAATCGATTACCTTTATGGTGTGAGATTTATATTTAAGATAATAACAAGTCTGTTTTTAGTAGTCTTTTCTTTTGAGGCTGGAGCTACACACCTAATTGGTAGTGAGATGTACTACGAAGATTTGGGGGGTGGAAACTACCTAATAACGTTGAAGGTTTATAGGGAATGCGGACCGGCAAACACACAACAAACTGACTTCGATGATATTATTTATCTAGGAGTATTTTATAGTTCAACGAATCAACTTCAACAGGTTCATGACGTTTTTTTAAACGCCGGAACTATCCAAAACGTACCCGTTGTAATGACGAATCCATGCGGGTCACCTCCTCCAGGACTATGCGTAGAGGAGGCTACTTACACTAAAACTTTAATGCTAGGCACAAATGGAGGATACGATATAGCTTGGCAGAGGTGTTGCAGGAATCCGTCGATTAGCAACCTTGCTAATGCTGGTGGTACTGACAATCCAGGGATGACGGCTACGATTCACATTCCGTTTAACGATGAGGTTAATGGATCGAATAGCTCTCCTGTATTTCAAGAATTTCCACCTGTTGCTCTTTGTGCAAATTTCGGATTCTTCTTTGACCACGCAGCTATTGACCCTGATGGTGATGAGCTTGTTTATTCTTTTTGTGCTCCTTTTGACGGAGGAGGAGCAAATGGAGGAGGCGCAGGACCTGATAGCCCTGCTCCTAATCCACCATCTAGTCCGCCTTACTCGAGTATACCATATGCAGGGGGGTATTCTGCGGGATATCCTATAGCTTCGGATCCAGCATTTGCAATTGACCCTGTGACTGGCTTCATAACAGGAACGCCTACTATTCCTGGGCAATACGCTATGGGGATTTGCGTAGAGGAATTCCGAGATGGGGTATCACTTGGACACGTATTAAGAGATTTCCAGTTTAATGTAACTCTATGTGACGCAAATATCGTTGCAGCAGTAACACCTCAGCAACCAGAGCAACTTTGCATAGGAGAAACGCTTCAATTTGAAAACAACTCCATCAATGCGGATGATTTTATTTGGGATTTCGGAGTAGAAGGAACTAATACAGATGTTAGTACTGAATTTGAGCCATCGTACACTTTCCCTACTGTAGGTAATTATATAGTGACGCTGATTGCCAATCCAACTTGGCCTTGCGCAGATACATCTTCTCAAATATTTGATGTGTATATGCCACTAGACCCTATAATTGAGATGGCTGATTTTAATTGCATACTCGGAACTGAAACGTTCGACTTCGAAGTAACAGGCACCATGAATAATGAAGCTACATACTTTTGGGATTTCGGCGCTACTGGATCGCCTACTTCTGCTAATATACCAGCTCCAGCAGGGGTGGATTTTAGCAACAGTGACAATTGGAGTATAACTCTAACTGTAAACAACCATGGATGCACTGCTAATGATGAGTTTACATGGATTGCTCCTGAACAGCCTTATGCTTCTGTGGAAGACCAAACAGGTTTCTGCCAAGGTCTCACTTTTACATTCGAAAATAACTCTACGAACGCAGAAACCTATTTATGGGACTTCGGCTCGCCTTTCGGAGGCGACTTCTCCACTGAACCTGAGCCTGAATTCACTTACGCGGACTCTGGATTATATACTGTAACACTTACTGCATACGCACCGTTTACATGTCCAGATTTTACTACGGCAAATGTTGAAATACAATATCTTTTAGAACCAATTTTTAACGTTCCTGATCCAGACTGCTTTTCCACTCATAATTTTTCTATGACAGGCACTGCTTCTGTGGACAACAACACTGTTTACAACTGGGATTTCGGGGGAGGAATTGCCTCCGCTACGATTAACAACAACACGGTGCTCAACCTTATATACGATGAGCCAGGAATTTACACCATCACCCTGACAGCTGAAGTCCCCGGACTTCAGGGCTGTCAGCAATCTTACTCAGCACAAGTCGAAGCAATTGCCGACCCTACTATTGATTTTTCGGCTGGCCCACTTCTTGGTTGCCCACCTCATCAAGTCTCATTCACTAACCTTAGCTCAACAAATACAGCAACAACTTATTTGTGGCATTTCGGTGATGGAAATACTTCTAATTCAGTTAATGCAGTACATATATATACGGGCTCTGGAAATTTTCCCGTTGAGCTTGAAATGTCTACCGGTGGATACTGTGTAAGGAACCTCAATAAACTAGAGGTAGATCTAGTTAC
>JABISU010000279.1 GCA_018700255.1 Flavobacteriales bacterium
CAGATGGATCAGTACAACCTAAGTCGGGATTGCAGTTAGTCATAGCAAGGTTTATAGAATTAAAAACGTTAAGACGTCCTCCAGATACAGTTTCATTTGTAAGTTGATCAATCGGATCAACTCCGCTCATAACAAAGCCTTTTACAAGATCCGCAGTAGCTTGGGGAGATGTTAGAGCATTCGCTGCTAGATCTGAACAAGGAGCGCTGTATATAAGTGCAATCGCTCCTGCTACACATGGGCTTGCGAAAGATGTTCCTGAAGATGCAGCGTAGCCATTTCCAGAAGCAGTCATAAATACGTTTTCACCAGGAGCGCCAAGATCGATCGTTGTGGCACCATAAGCTGAGAAAGTTCTTACGTCTTGGTTATTCGTGGCTGTAACAGCAACCATGTAATCTGAACTACATCCAGTAGGCATATCACCATCAGTGTCAATGTTATACTGAGCATTTGCAGTAGCTCCACAATTCAGTATTCCTACAGAACCTAAATCGTCATAGTAAGCACACCAAACGGGGTAATTCGCTGGGTTAGCTAAATCAATTCCCCAAGAAGCGTTAGTAGCAACAACGAACGCACCCTGAGTACCGTTAGATGTGTTGTACATATTACGCATTGTATGTGGATAGCTGTAAGCTGCTATTACATTAGATTCAGTTAAACCACCCATTTGGACTTGCATAAGACCCACTGACCAGTTCACACCTGCTACACCTAAATTGTTGTTACCTGTAGCACCAATCATTCCGCTTACTGCAGTACCATGGCCTCCTGTTGAGATACCATCATTATTACTTGTAGCGTTCCAACCATTTATATCATCAACATATCCATTTCCATCATCATCGATACCGTTACCTGCAATCTCACCTGAGTTTACCCAGTGATTGTCGATAAGGTCAACGTGATTCCAATCAGAACCACCTCCTTCAAGAATACAAACTACGATTCTATCACCGTTAGCTGTGTAACCTCCTGTAGAGATATCCCAAGCTTCGTCAGAATCAATATCGTGATCCGCTCCTTCGACGTGATGCCATTGAGACCCAAACTGAGTGTCGTTAGGCGTTGTAGCTCTTTCTTCGATATAGTGATTTACCTGAACCGCCTGAACATCATCATTTGCATCTAAAGCATCAATGATTTTCTCTACATCTATTCCTTGCTTATAGAAACTAAGTAAATAAATATTAGAAAGAGTAGAAAGTTGCTCTACTTCAGTTAGACCAGATTTAAAACCGTCAATTAACTTATATGAGTTTGTAAAGGCATCGATGTCAACTGACTTTTCGAATTTTACAATAAGTTGACCAGGTACAGGAGTACCGGCAACACCTTTAATTTGAGCCTTCTGAGCCATTACAGACATCGAAACAATCGACACCATGAATGCTAGGGATAATAAAGTCGCTTTAATATTCATAGAACTATGCAATTAGGTAAAACTTAAAAATAATTAAAGAGCTTAGATAATCCAAGCCCAGTTTTAAGACGTCAGTAAATATAAAAGGTTGCATACCCTCTGTTATTTAAGAAAATGAGGAATTTAAGACGTTTAAAATCTCAGTTGCAGAAGAAGTGATCGTAGTTCCTGGACCGAAAACGCCAACCACTCCCATATCATGTAGTAAATCGTAATCGCCTGGAGGAATAACACCACCAGCAACGATTAAAATATCTGAGCGGTTAAGATCTGCAAGAGCCTTTATCAAAGCCGGTATTAATGTGAGGTGACCGGCAGCTAAAGTAGAGATGCCTATTATGTGGACATCGTTCTCAACTCCTTGACGTGCAACTTCTTCAGGAGTAGAAAAAAGTGGACCTAGGTCAACATCGAATCCGAGATCTGCAAAAGCAGAGGCGACGACTTTAGCGCCTCTATCGTGACCATCCTGCCCCATTTTAGCGACTAGAATACGAGGGCGTCGTCCAGCTAATTTTGCAAAATTGTGGGACAGAGCTAAGGTTTTTTTAAAATCACTGTGGTTATTCATCTCTTTTGAAAATACTCCACTTACCCTTCTGTCAGTGGGTTTAAATCGTCCAAATTCCTTCTCTAAAGCATCACTTATCTCACCTAAGGTAGCTCTATTACGAGCAGCATCAACAGCTAAAGCTAATAAATTGCCAGAAGCCTTAACTCCCTCATTCAGGGAAATTAAAGAAGAATTGACTGCGGCTTCATCACGAGTGGATTTAATTAGCTCGAGCTTAGAAATCTGCGCATTACGCACAGCAGAAGCGTCGACATTTAAAAAATCTATATCACCTTCTTCAGAAGACACTTTGTACATATTCACACCTATGATACGGTCTATTCCACTATCTATTCGAGCTTGTTTTCGAGCTGCGGCTTCTTCGATTCTGAGTTTAGGCAGACCCACTTCTATAGCTTTAGACATCCCTCCGAGCTTGAAAATTTCATCCATAAGTTCAGAAGCTCTACGAGCGATAGATTCTGTAAGGAATTCCATCAAACGGCTCCCAGCCCAAGGATCGACAGCAGCGGTATACCCCGCCTCTACTTGTAATAAAAGCTGAGTATTTCTAGCTATTCTAGCTGAAGCATCGGTAGGTAAAGCGATAGCTTCGTCTAAAGAGTTTGTATGTAAAGACTGAGTCCCTCCGAAGGTGGCGGACAAGGCCTCGATGGCGGTTCGTGCAACGTTATTCCAAGGGTCCTGAGCAGTGAGTGACCATCCCGAGGTTTGGGTGTGGGTCCTGAGCATAGAAGATCGAGGGTCTGATGGATTGAATTCGGCCATCTTTTCAGCCCAAACCATTCTTGCTGCCCTCATCTTCGCAATCTCCATCGTGTGGTGCATTCCGTTAGCCCAAAAGAAACTCATTCGAGGGGCGAATGAATCCACTTCTAACCCCGCCTCTATTCCAGATCGCACGTATTCCAGTCCGTCAGCCAGTGTGTAAGCAAGTTCGAGTTCTGGAGTTGCGCCAGCCTCCTGCATATGATATCCCGAAATACTAATGGAATTAAAGCGAGGCATATTCGAGGCAGTGTACTTAAAAATATCCGACACAATCCTCATTGATGGCTCGGGGGGATATATAAATGTATTGCGAACCATAAACTCCTTGAGGATATCGTTTTGGATCGTTCCAGATAATTTCTCCTGACTCACTCCTTGTTCTTCGGCGGCAACGATATAGAAAGCGAGGATAGGTAAAACAGCTCCGTTCATAGTCATACTTACTGACATCTTATCTAGGGGGATGCCGTCGAAAAGGATTTTCATATCCTCGACACTATCTATTGCAACTCCAGCTTTTCCTACATCACCTGTCACTCGAGGGTGGTCACTATCGTAACCTCTGTGGGTGGGTAAGTCAAAGGCGACAGACAACCCCTTCTGGCCTGCAGAAAGATTGCGACGATAAAACGCATTAGATTTCTGTGCCGTGGAAAACCCGGCGTACTGACGTATGGTCCAAGGGCGACTTGCATACATCGTGGGATAAGGCCCTCCGAGATATGGCGGCAACCCTGGCTTATATATTTCGTGAGAACGCTTGGATGTATTTGCAGGAGGAAATGAAATGGGGATGTCTATACCCTCGGCTGTTCCAACTGTTTTAATTTCAGATTGAGCAGATGATTTGCCTGAATAAATCTTTTCTGACTGAGTGCTAGCAGGAGGCGGAGTGATTTTCTCCACCTGAGGATGGTTGAGGAGGTAAAATAGATCTTCTGGGTTTTCAGAAAGTGCATCTTTTCCCCTTTTCGATCCCTGAGGAACAAATACTGGTGCTGAAAGCCAAACTTCACGCCCACGCAACGTGGCATCGTTCCACTCCTTTAGAGATGTCATATTTTTTGATCTCGAAAGTGACTCAGTAGCGTACCATCTCGTTGCACAGTCTAAGTGATGGCTGCCTCCCATGGG